>JBEKDH010000069.1:0-20158 GCA_050014455.1 Occallatibacter sp. | reverse complement strand
AGGTCGACCGTGCCGCCGGCCTCGGCGATCTTGATGACCGCCGCCAGCCCCGCCAATCCTCCGCCAACCACGATGATTCTGGGTGCTGCTGCCATGAGATTTCCTATCTTACTCGTGAAGTTAGATGAAGCAGATGGTTGTCCATGAGATCATTGATTTCCAGCACTACGTATGGGATGAAAGCCAGCAACTGGACTACGACCGAAATGTATATAAAGCGTCTCTTCCAACTGTTTAAGAATATAGACCTGTGCATACAGAATATCCGCCATATGCTATAGTTCCTTCCCGATTCATAGCCGGAAGTTGTCCGGTCGCCACGGATAACTTCCAGCCAGAGTCTGCTGAACAAGATAGCTTCGGCCGTAAAAAGGACCGTAATCGTTACGATGCACCAAAGATCGAGATCGGCGGCGAAAAGGTATGTCATGTTACACCTCGATTCCCAGTTGAACAGCATAGATCGAGTGTGGAGGCCCCAAGTTCGGTGATGGCGAAACGATGAAGGATAACTGAGCCGGGCTCGCGTCCTCCGGCGCGTTCCTGTACTTCGGCCCGACGAACGCCCAGATGCTCCAGAGCCCCATGACCGCCAGCACCAGCCCCATCGCGGCGCAGGCCAGGCCGAAGCGCTTGCGGGCGGTCTTGCCCGGCGTGATGCCCCACTTGGCCGCGAATAGCCACACGCCATAAGAGAAGTGCCAGCAGATGGCGAGCATGGCGACGATGTAAACGGCCAGCATCCAGGGGTTGGCCAGCTCATGCTGCACTTTGGCGAAGGCGGCGTATGGGTGCTCCGGCAGCTGCACTCCCATAAAGCGCTGGCGCAGGACGTGCTGGCCGATATACAGGATTGCGACCAGGCCGGTATACCGCTGGGCCATGTACATCCAGTTGCCGGCCCAGGGGTAATAGACGAGGTTCGACCTGCCGCGCAGCCAGATGTATACGCCGTAGAGGCCGTGATAGAGGATGGGCAGAAAGATGAAGGTCCATTCCAAAACGCGGACCAGGGGCAGGCTGTTGAGAAACTTCACCTGCGCTCCGTAGGCGGCCGGGCCTTTGAGGGCCTCGAAGTTCGAGAGCAGATGCTCCAGCAGAAACGCGCCGATGGGGACGATGCCCAGCAGCGAGTGCAGCTTGCGCCAGAGGAAGGTGGTTCCCTGGCCGGCGCGCAGGGCTGGGACGCCGCGGCTGAGAGCGTGCGCGGCAGGTTGTTGAGCAGTGGCCATTTGAGTCGAGGCTCCTAAGGGTTGAGGGGAAGGCCGTTCCAGAATGAGAGACAGAAAATCTTCGCCTATATCCACCTGCATTATTTGTGTCCCAGATCACACACGTCAAGGCGGTGCGCGGGCCGGCGGTGGGGAGTTTCCAGTTTACCGGTGATGCAGCCGGAGCCCGGAGCCTCCGGAAAGCAGGCGAAAAGCCGACCTTCAGGGAGTAATACAGGCGAGGCGGAGCCGCGGACTGGAGGTGGCTAACGCAACCATTTGCGACGCTCACACCGTTGCGCTCTCTGCCTTCCCCAGGCAGATCAAGGCTATTGTCTTTCCCATGCATGCGGACTCCATGCGCGACGAACTGAGACGCTACTCCGATGCCCCCTACGCATTGTGACACTTACGAAACTGTACTAAGCGCTCAACCTGTGATCTGAATCGCCCTTATAATCACCCACGAACGCTACTTCGCTCGATGAATCGAGACTTGCTCAAAATACCCTGCGAAGTCCGACACGAAACAAACCACAACAATAAGAGTGTGAGGTAAAAAGGCATGTCGAGTCAGCTTTCCCCACAAACCCGGATCTCCATCGCTTGCGATTCCGATCGAGACTCCATCTATGCATTGCGGCACGAGGTCTATGCTGAGGAATTGCACCAGCACTCGACGACACACAACCGCATGCTGACCGATTCGCTTGACGCATTTAACGAGTACATCGTGGCGAAGGTTGACGGCCGGTTGGTCGGCTTTGTCAGCATCACTCCTCCGGGCTTCGGGAGGTACTCGATTGACAAGTATTTGGTGCGAGAGAACGTAGATCTTCCGTTTGACGAGGGTTTGTACGAAATACGAATCCTCACCGTCGCGCGGCCGCACCGTGGCGCCAGGCTAGCTGCAGCTTTGATGTATGCGGCCGGGCGATGGGCGGAAGAGAGAAGCGGCACGCATCTTGTCGCGATGGGGCGTATCGAAGTGCTGAGCATCTATCTGAAGCTTGGGTTCAAACCTTTGGGCTGTCGGATCAAGGCTGGGGATGTGACCTTTGAGCTTCTCTGCGCTTCGATTCAACAACTGCGCGCAACTGCTGACCGCCGCCGCTTTTTTTATCAGAAACTGGAGAGAGGGTTGGAATGGGACCTTCCGTTTCCTTTCTCCAAACCACCATGCTGCTTTCACGGCGGTGCGTTCTTCGATGCCATTGGCACAGACTTCGAGACATTGGAGCGCAGAGACTCGATCGTGAACGCCGATGTACTCGATGCATGGTTTCCGCCTTCTCCAGCTGCGCTGAATGCGCTGCGTGAGCATTTGCCATGGCTGATGAGAACATCACCTCCGACTCAATGCGAAGGGTTGAGGAGGGCCATCGCGCGGCACCGGGGAGTGAGCGAGGAGAACATATTGCCCGGAGCCGGCTCATCCGATCTGATCTACCTTGCATTTCGGCAATGGCTGAACCGGAACTCCCGGGTGCTTGTGCTGGACCCTATGTACGGGGAATATGTCCATGTCCTCGAAAAGGTGATTGACTGCCAGGTCGACAGAATGGTCCTGCCGAGGCGAGACAGGTACGTCGTAGACCTTGAGGAACTCCAGGCGCGGGCCGTGCTGGGTTACGACCTGATCGTTCTCGTCAATCCGAACAACCCTACTGGACAACACATCGCCGGCGACAAGCTGAAAGAGGTCCTTTCCTGCGTCCCCGGAAGCACCAGGGTCTGGGTCGATGAGGCGTACATAGAATACGTTGGCCCAGACGAGTCCCTCGAACGCTTCGCCGCAGCAAGTGAGAATGCCATCGTCTGCAAAACGATGTCGAAGGTCTATGCTTTGAGCGGCATGCGGGTAGCTTATCTCTGTGGGTCTCACCGACAACTCTCCGATCTGGTTCCGATCACTCCGCCGTGGGCAGTAAGCCTACCTGCGCAGGTTGCCGCGGTCAAGGCGCTCGGCGACAGCGCATACTATCAGGACCGTTACCGGGAAACACGCAAGCTCCGTCAGCAGTTGACTGAAGGGCTTCGAGGCATCGGTATCCACGAGATAGTGCCTGGGCAGGCGAATTTTGTGATGTTTCACCTTGAGCTGGATCAACCACCTGCAGCGGCGGTGCTGAGCGAAGCCAGGAGGCGAGGCGTATTCCTTCGCGACGCATCTATGATGGGAAGCGAAATGGGACCGCGAGCGCTCAGGCTCACTGTTAAAGACGAAGAAGCTAACAAACGCATTCTCACAACACTTGAAAGTGTCCTCTCAGCGAGGACCTCGCAGCTTGCCAGTTGACAAAGCCATGCGAGATCATCTTCCGACGATGTAGGCCCTTAAACTGAATGGGCGGTCAGTGGCCGCCTGCAGAGCGCTATCCGACGGTATCTTGATATCGGTTCAAAGCCGCATCGGGTAAGCTCACTGAATGTCCGAAATTCGCAGACCCATGGCGAAACGCAACCCTTGCTGCATCGTAAATGCGCTCAGTGAACACTGGTTAGGTGGAGAACAGCGGATCGGTCCTCGAAAACGCCCCAGGGTCCAGGAGATGCTACGCCTGGCTTGTCACCCACTCGGAAGTTGGCCACCGCCTGCGCATCTGGTTTCCGCAACCTGAGTTGAGCAGGGCTCATGCGCCCAACATCGCCACCAGCGCCTCAATGGCCCGTCCGCGATGGCTGAGGGAGAGCTTGGTTTCGAGGTCGAGTTCGGCCATGGTGCGGTCGAGCGCGGGCAGATAGAAGAGCGGGTCGTAGCCGAAGCCGCCGGTGCCGCGGGGAGCTTCCAGAATGAATCCCTCGACCGTGCCCTCGGCGGTGTGCAGGGCCACACCGTCGCGAGCGGCCACCAGAACACATCGGTAGCGTGCCGTCCGCTGGGTCGGCGGAACTCCGGCCAGCCGTTGCAAGAGCACAATGTTGTTCCACACGTCGGTATTGTCGTTGGCGTCAGGCGAGTCCACCAAGCCGGAGTCGGCGGCAAAACGCGCGGAGCGCACGCCGGGCGCGCCGTCGAGCGCATCCACTTCTAGGCCGGAGTCGTCGGCCAGGACCAGCTCGCCGGGGGCAAAACGGGAATAGTAGACGGCCTTGAGGGCGGCGTTGGCGGCGAAGGTCGCGCCATTCTCTTCCGGTGCGGGGATGGCAGCCAGGGCGGGAAGGGAATCGATGGTGAGGGAATGCGCATAGGCGGCGGCGCGAAAGTCGCGCAGCTTGCCCTGGCTGGTGGTGGCGGCGTAGAGGCGGAGGGCCATGGGGTGAGTTTAACCTGTGACGGGCAGCGCGTCAGCGAGTCGGCAGGCCAGCGAATCGGCAAGCCGGCGGGCGAAGGCGAGCGGTTCTTGCGCGGGATTCCAGACGGCTAGCGGTTTTGACAAGGCATCTCCGGATTGTTTAAGGTTCATCCGTCTGGAAAATATTTCATTTGAGAAAGTTCTTCCGGCAGGCGTTGCGCAAGGCGCAGCGGCTTTCCAACGCGGGCCAGCAAGCCGCACAATGGTCGAAGTTGTTCCTGAGAGGTGCGTATGCGCGGGATGACGGCAGGAATGCGTTGGCTGACGTGCGGATTGTTTCTGGGAGCGGCGGCAGTGCCATTGGCGGCGCAGGCTCCGGCGTTCACAGGGCCAGTAGAACTGCGCCTGGACAACCTGAAGACGCCGCTGGGGATCGACGATCCGACGCCACGGTTTTCGTGGCAGTTGCAGGACCCGGCGCGGGGCGCGAAGCAGACCGCCTATGAGGTGCTGGTTGCCACGCGGGCCGAGCTGCTCAGCCAAGGCAAGGCGGATGTTTGGGACAGCGGGCGGATCGAGTCGGATGCATCGTTGAATATGCGCTATGCGGGACCGGCGGTCCAGGGCAGTATGCGCTACTTCTGGCTGGTGAAGGCGTGGGACGCGGCGGGCAATCCTTACGCGCAGAGCGAGACGAGCTGGTGGGAGACGGGCCTGCTGAAGCAGGAGGTCTGGCGCGGCCGATGGATTGGCTACGAGACTCCCGAGGAGGCCGTCGTGCGCCGCGCCGAGGCGGTGTGGATCGCCAGCCCCGATGCGCAGGCTCTGGCGGCGGAGAAGCGAAGGGAACAGCACATTGCCTATCGCGCGGCGCTGAATCTGGACAAGCCGGTGTTGCGGGCCGCGCTCTACGCCACCGGGCAGGATACGGTTTCCGCCTGGATCAACGGCGAACAGGTGCTCGCGGCCGGCGAGTTTCCGCCCTGGAGGCAGATGCCGTGGAAGAAGTTTGTGCGAGCGGACATAACGGGCAAGCTGATTGCCGGCGTCAATGCCATTGCCATCGAGACGGTGCATTTTGTTGACAATCCCAGCGGGGCGGCCACGGCCGATGCGCCGCCGATGATTGCCACCCTGGTGGTGGAGTACGCGGATGGTTCGACGGCTGACTTTGTGAGCGGAACGGAGTGGAAGACGGCGGTTCGTTTCGCTCCGGGGTGGGAACAGAAGGGCTTTGACGATGCGGGCTGGAGGCACGCGGTCGAGTGGACGCAGACGCCGGGTCAGAGAAGGCAGCCGCTGGGGCATCCCTGGATTCCCGACTCGGTGAAGGCGCTGCGGCACACGTTTGTTGTTAGCCGGCCGGTGAAGTCTGCGCGAGTTTACGCCACGGCGCTGGGGGCCTACGAGCTGTTTCTGAACGGGAAGCGCGTGGGCGACGATGTGCTTGCGCCGGGCTGGACCGATTTTCGGCAGCACGTGAAGTATCAGACCTACGATGTGACGGCGCAGTTGGCGACCGGCAAGAATGCGATTGCCGCCTTGCTTGCGCCGGGCTGGTACTCGACTTCGCTGGAGTGGTTTCAGCAGCCCAATAACTATGGCGACACGCCGCCGGCGCTGCGAACGCAATTACGCATTGAATACGCTGATGGCAGCGTGGAGTGGGTGGCGACGGATAGAACATGGCAGGCAAGCACTACGTACATCCAGCACTCGGAGATCTACGACGGGGAGAGTCAGGACGCGCGGCTGAAGCTGGCGGTTTGGGATGCGGCGGCGTTTGACGCATCCAAATGGAAGAGTGCGATGTCGATCGATCCGAAGCCGGTGGCGATCGAAGCTCAGGAGTACCCCTCGATTCGCGTGGAGCGGACTCTGACGGCGAAGAGCATGACGGAGCCCAAGCCGGGCGTCTACGTTTACGACTTCGGCCAGAACTTCTCCGGCGTGGAGCAGTTGCGCGTCCAGGGGCCAAGGGGCACGGATGTGCGGCTGCGGTTTGCTGAGATTGTGAACTCCGATGGAACCATTTACACCGACAATCTGCGCACCGCCAAGGCTACGGATCACTTTATTCTCAGCGGCAACGGCGTGGAGGAGTTTACTCCGCAGTTCACCTTTCACGGCTTCCGCTACGTCGAGGTGACCGGGCTCCCCTCTCCGCCCCCAAAGGGTGCGGTGAGCGCGCTGGTCTTCCACACCGATGCGCCCTTCACGGCCAAGCTCGACACCGGCAGCGCCATGATCAACCAATTGTGGAGCAACATTCTGTGGGGACAGCGCTCGAACTTCGTGGGCGTGCCCACGGACTGCCCGCAGCGCGATGAGCGCCTTGGCTGGATGGGAGATGCTGAGGTCTTCTGGCGCGCGGCCAGCTACAACATGGATCTGGCGGCCTTCTCGCGCAAGTTTGCCGGGGACATGCGCGGAACGCAAATGGGATCGCCCTACTTCGGCATTTACTCGCCGGGGACAGTTGCCCCGAATGCGGGCTTCGCGGCCGGCTGGAGCGATGCGGGCGTCATTATTCCCTGGACCTCGTGGCTACAGACGGGCGACACCAGCGTGATCGACCAGAATTGGGCTGCCATGGAGAAGTATCTCAACGCCATCGAGTCCAATAATCCAGGCGGCCTTTGGATTCACGAGGCCGGGACTCCCTATGGAGATTGGCTTTCGCCCGAAGGAAAGACGGACTACGCGCTCATCGCCACAGCCTATTGGGCCTATGACGCCACGCTGATGGAGCAGATGGCTCGCGCCACCGGGCGCTTGCAGGATGCCGAGCGATATGCGCGGCTGTTCGAGAAGATTCGCGCGGCCTTCCAGAAGCAGTTCGTTCATGCCGATGGCTTTGTCGCCGGCGCCGACAATAGCCCGTCGCCCTTCGGCGGGATCAATAATCCGAATGCCATGAGCAAGGGCGGCGACACGCAGACCGGCTATGTTCTGGCGCTGCACATGAACCTTGTGCCCGAGGAACTGCGTTCGGCGGCCGCGCGGAAGCTGGTCGAGAAGATTGAAGCCAACCATGGGTTACTGGGCACGGGTTTTTTGGGTACGCCGTATCTGCTGGAAGAGCTGACCAAAGCCGGGCACGCCGAGCTGGCGTACAAACTCCTGCTCAACACCGAATATCCGTCATGGGGTTACCTGGTGGAGCACGGCGCAACCACGATGTGGGAGCGATGGAACGGCGATCAAATGAAAGACGATCCCAGCATGAACTCCTATAACCACTATGCCTATGGCGCGGTGGCCGACTGGATATACCGATATGCGGCTGGCGTGGATGCGTCGCCGCTCGATGCTGGCTTCCACACAGTGGCGCTGCATCCGGTCTTCGACGCGCGGCTGGGGCACGTCGCCTTCGACTATGCTTCGGCCTATGGGCCGATTCACTCGGATTGGACGGTGAACGGAACAACCGCCGAATGGCATGTGACCATTCCTGCCAATACAACGGGCTGGCTGAGCCTGAACGCGGACGAGGCAGCAAAGTACAAGCTGGAGGGCGCTCCGCTGGCGGCGAGCAATCTGGCCAAGGCAACGGCGCGCGGCGGGCAGGGCGGCTTTGAACTGGCTGCGGGGAGTTACAACTTTGAGATAGATCTTTAGCAATATGCAGGGCTGCGGTACAGATTAGCGATCCAGCCGCAGCGCTGGAAATCCGCCTGGCGGCGGAAGATGGGATCTGCCGGCAGCACAAAGGAAGGGGAGAAAGAGTGACGTCAATTATCGCGGGGATCGGATGGCACATGGTTGGGGCGGCATCGGCCGCATCGTTCTATGCGCCCATAGGGAAGGTGAAGAAATGGTGCTGGGAGACAACCTGGGCGGTTGCCGGCTTCTTCTCCTGGATTTTGCTACCCATTGGGGTAAGTCTTTTTCTGCTGCCGGACTTTTTCGGCTTCTACGGATCGATCAACGCGCATGTGCTGTTGAAGGTGGCTCTCTTTGGAGCCATGTGGGGCGTTGGCAATGTGAGTTATGGCCTCACCATGCGCCACCTTGGGATTTCACTGGGCGTCGGCGTGGCTATCGGCGTCACGCTGATGGTGGGCACGCTCATGCCTCCGCTGCTGCACGGCCAGGGGGCGATTCTGTTCACTACCAGAGCCGGTCTATTTACCATGGCAGGGGTGTTAGTGGCGCTGACCGGCGTGGCTGTCGTCTCCTATGCCGGCCATCAGAAGGAACTGGAGCTTCGCGGCGAGCTTCAGGAATTCAACTTGAAGCTGGGGCTGCTGCTCGCGGGCCTTTGCGGCATCTTCTCTTCCGGCATGGCCTTTGCCATCGACGCGGCGGTGCCCATGAAAGCCGCGGCGCTGCACCTGGGCGTGAACCCGCTCTATGCTGCCCTGCCGAGTTATGTGTTTATCATGGGCGGCGGCGCGCTGGTGAACTTGAGTTACTGCTTCATCCGGCTGGCCGCGCTGCCGAGATTGTCTTTGCGCGCGGATCTCTCGCATCCGGCCGGAACGCTGCTCAGAAACGGCGCCATGGCCGCGGCGGGCGGAATCATGTGGTATCTTCAGTTCTTCTTCTATGCCTGGGGCCAGGCTAATATCCCGGAGCGGCTCTCTTATGTGAACTGGATGCTGCACATGAGCGGCTATGTCCTTTTCGCCGGCCTGGTGGGCCTGGCGCTGGGCGAGTGGGCCGGCGTAGGAAGCAGGCCGGTTCGGCTGCTTTGGGCCGGCGTGGTTATTTTGATCATAGCGACCAATCTGGTGGGTCTGGGGATGGCGTCGTAACATCGGAGATCGGAGATCAGTGGTCAGGGGCCAGCATTCTGACGGCTCAGCTGGGTGGCGCGCTTTGCAGGGTGGCCCAGGTCTGGATTCTCGGACCTGGGATTGCGTAGAACTCAACGGTCGATTGGGCTGTGACGATTGGTCCTGAAACGAAGACAGCTTCGCTCAGACATTCCACATTCCCAGATTCCCAAAACGAGACCTGGGGCACCCGCCTAGGCGGACTGAACAGAGCTTCGCGCGAATCCGAGAAATACACGAAAAAACGGCCCCCGATTGTGGCGGGGGCCAAGGTTGCCTTGGTTCTCTCGTTATTGCGAGAGCTTGATTGGCGGCCTCGGCCTGGTGGCCGCCGACGCGGAAATGCCCGTAGGTGGAGGGCTGATTTCTATGGACGCTCCGCACCGATCGAAGGAGCAGCACCCTGGGGTGATGCGGCTCCCTGGGCCGCCAAACTGTTTTCCATCAACCGGATATGCACGCTGCTGGACCGGACCGGCTGGTCCTCTTGATCGCCGGCGCCGCGGGCGTTGCCCAGGGCCACGGAGTGCATGCGGTAGACGGGAATCTCATGTTGCGTGACGAGGTAGCGTTTGACCGCCTCGGCCAGCCGCTCGGAGTTCTGAATGCCGACGCTGCCCGCTACCGGGGAGCGCGCTTCGATTTCAAGGATGTACCCCGGTTGGCCTGTAATACTGGCCGCGAGGCCGTCCAACTGCTTGCGTGCCTCGGCCGATAGCACAGGCTGCCCGCCACGGAAGGCCACCTCGACCTCGCCGATCTGGCCGTATGTGTCAAGGCCGTTCACGGTGGAGTTCAGGTGATCCACTCGGCCGCCGGCGTTCTGCGCTGTGGAATTGGCCTGCCGAGCCTGCAAGCTGGCGGTTGCAGCCGCCTGGTTGGCCGCATCCGCCGTAGACTGGGCCCGCCGGATCCCCGACTGCGCCCGGCCATCCACGTCCTGGATATCCCTGGCGTTCTTGGCGGTGAGCTCATCCAGTTCGCTGAGCCGGTCGTTGATGGGGCCTGTTTGCCTCTTCACCCATTGCTTGCGCGCGAAGGGGTTCATGTGCCCCCAGAACCCCTCCTTCGGGGTGTTGGCTACCGGCAAAGCCGGCTGGGAGGGTTCTTGCTGCGCCGCCGAAGGAGGTGTCTGAGAAGGGACGGCAGGCTGAGCCTGCTGGGCGATTGCGGGGATTGCGATCGCTGAGGCCAAAAGAAAGAGGGGGATCTGGCCGAGAAATGAATTCGAATGCGCAAGTTTGTTCTCCATGGTGTGGATGCCTCCCCGGTGAATCTTCCGCGATGATTCCAATCTGCCGCTAAAGCCGCAGTCTCCGCTCACCCGTACACATTGCAATGCGAGCGCCAAAGCCGCACCGGCCGGGAGAAATCTTCCATACGATTTGGATTGTTCAGCTTACGGGATAAAGGCCGTGCAGGCAGGAGGCGACCGGATGGTCTTCTGTAGCCTCCCAGGTGTGTAAGTTTTGCCAGAGCGGGTATTTTCTTCCCATCGTTTCAGCGGCTCAGTTCGCTCAGCAGCACGTTGGCCTTGGCAACCAGCGTGTGAGCTCCATCCACATCGCCTGAGGCCAGCGCATTCCTGGCTTGCTTCAGGTACTCACGGATCTGGGCAGCGGTTTTCTGCTCCTGGTCGCTCAGGCTGGAGCCAATGCCGCTCAGGCTGCGTTCGATGGCGGCTATGGAGTCCACGGTCTGCTGGCGCAGATTGGAGGTGTCGCCGGAGGAGAGCTGGCCGATGGCGCTGACGCCGGGGCTTTCGCTGGCGGCTTGCTGGGTGTTGGCCGGAGCCTGCGGGGTGTTGAGCTGGACCAGCGCGGTGCTGGCAGCGGCTTGCTCGCCATTCGCGATGGCCGGCTTCCTGTGCCTCACTCTCGGCCTGGGCGCCGGCTGCACGGATGCTCCCGAGGCGAGGGGCACACTGGGAATGGTAGCTTCCAGAGGAGGATGCTCGACGGCCGGAGGAGTTGACTTTGAGGACGGGATGGCGGGCGCAAGCGGCTGAGCTGGCGGACGGTGGCCGAAATGGAAACAGCCTGTCAGAATGACCGGCAGCAGCCATGCGACGCTCCTGGCGCTAAACTTCATTCCGAAAGCCCATCCTCGCTTTGAACGTTCGCCGGTTTAAGCGGCCGACGTCCCAAATCCGCTGGAGCAAGTGGAATTCGCATGAGAAACTCGGCGCCACGCCCTGGACTCGATTGTACTTCGATACTGCCATGGTGCAACTGGAGAATCCGGTAGGTCATGGCCAGGCCGATGCCGCTACCGCCGCTCTTGGTGGTGAAGTAGAGATTGAATATCTTCTCGCGAATCTCGTCTGGAATGCCGGGGCCTTGATCGGTGATTCGGATCAGTGCCGATTTCCACCCCAGCGACATGGACCTGTCGCCGGGGGCCCCGGATTTCCACGCCTGCGGCAAAGGGTGCGCCGAGGGGTTGTTCGGCGCGAGGGAGTCGCCGCGCCCGGCCTTGCGCTCCTCCTCGAGAACAACTTCGAGGTTGCCGCCCTCTGGCATGGCCTGGGCGCCGTTTTGAATTACGTTCAGCACGGCCTGCTTGAGTAGGTCGGCATCGATATTGGCCAGCATCGGCTTGGAAGGCATCCGGGTGACCAGGGTTACGTTGCGCGACGATAGCTCCGCTGCGGCCAGCGCCAGCACGTCGCCGACGACGGCACAAAGATCCTGCTCACGCAGTTTCAGTTCGACGGGCCGGGAAAAATCCACCAGCATTTGCACTACGCGATCCAGGCGATGTATCTCCGAGTCGATCACCTCCAGGTGGCGGAGGGCCGGGGAGCTGGGATCGCCGAGCTTGGTCCTGAGCAGCTCCAGGTGCACCACGATGGCGTTGATGGGATTCTTGACTTCGTGACCCACACCCGAGGTGAGCCTTCCAATGGCCGCCATTCGGCGGGAGAGCTCCAATTCGGACTCGATCTCTTCGGCCGACTCCAGGTCGTGCAGAGTGACCAGCGCGCCCAGTCCCTCGGGGGTTTCGCCATCGTGGATGAAGTCGAGCGAGACCCGAATTCGCCTGCCGGTTTCGGTGAGGATATCTTCCTGGACGAGAGTGACGCCGGCGTCAAAGGCTTCACGCAGCGTTCTGTCAAGGACCGTTGCCCGGTCAAAGACCTCATGCAAATCCTTGCCGAGAATGCTGCCGGTCTCTTCGGGCAAGAAGCGCCTCGCAGACTCCGAGACCAGCACGGCGCGCCCATCGCCGGTAAACAGCAGGATTCCATCTTGCAAGTTGGTTAGAATCCGATCGAGGTTCTCCTTCAGCGCCGAGAAGACCTCCTGCACGTTGCGCATGCGCTGACCGAAGCGTTCGATCTTGTGGGATACGCGCGCTTCCATATCCTGCCGGGGTGTCTCTTCCTCCTGGCCCCGGCTCTCGCCGCCGGCGGTCCAGTAGTCCAGCCGGCGGCTGATTTGCTCGAGGGGAAGAAGGGCGAGATTGCCGAGCAGGAAGGCCGCAACCAGAGCAATTGCCAGCGCCAGGCCCATCAGAGTGAGAGCCGCCTTCAGCCATGGTTCATAGACGGCGCGCAGAAAGGTGGTGCGGACGCCGACATGGACGGTGGCAAATGGCGCTCCATTGCGCTCCAGGGGCACCGCTACATCGAAGACGCGGGGCGGACCGAACATCACCTTCATCAGCTGAAAGGGATTGGCGTCGCGGAGCTGGCGCAGGGCGGGGCGGACGGGCAGCGGATTGTCTTCGTTGTCGGGATTGGTGCTGAGCAGCGTGCTGGAATGGCTGTCGCCGATGTTGATATCGTAGACCGTGAGGGAGTAGCGATTCACCGAGTCGATCACCGCCTGCAGTTGCTCATCGTTGCGCACCGCTTCGGCTTCCATGTTGCGCAACTGAGCGGGATTGTTGGGATCGACGGTGCGGTCCCTGAGGCCGTTCATGAGGGCGTTTTGAAGGGCAAACCGAATCTGGTTGGCCACCATGAGATTCGTATCGAAGGACTGCTCCACGGCCGAGTGGAGAAGCTGGCTGACGTAAACCAGCGAGAGCATCCCGGATATGAAAAGGACCAGGGTGGCGATGGCCAGAACGAGTTTGGTCTTCAGGCGCATGGCTCAACCTTGCCCGCCGGCGGGGGCGCGGCTGTACTCCTTCAGCTTATTGTGAAGCGTCTTGAGACTGACACCGAGGATTTCGGCGGCTCGCGTCTTGTTTTGTCCGGCGGCCTCGAGAGTGCGTTCGATCAGCAGCCGTTCGGCCTCGCCCACCGTGGAGCCAATGCGGACGGGCACGACGCCGGCATCGAAGGCCTGCTTGGCAGGCGTCTGCATGGCAAAACCCGGAGGCAGATGGCCGGCATCGAGCGGCGAGCCGTCCGGACAAAGGATGACCGCCCGCTCGATCACATTGCGCAGCTCGCGGGCATTTCCCGGCCAGTCATAGGCCATCAAGCGGTCCAGCATCGACGGAGCCACGCCGGTGACGCGGCGGCCGTGCTTGAGGTTCATCTCCGTCATCATGACCTCGGCCATCGCCGGCAGATCTTCCATAAGCTCGCGCAGCGGCGGCATGGCAATGTGGAAGACATTGAGTCGATAAAAGAGATCGGCGCGGAGGCTCCCCTGGGCGACGGCCTGAGCGGGATCGCGGTTGGTGGCGGCCAGCACGCGCACGTCAACCTCCTGCTCCGAGCGTGCTCCCAGCCTGCGGAGCTTGCGCTCTTCCAACACGCGCAGCAGCTTGGCCTGGGTTCCCGCGGGCATCTCGCCCAGTTCATCCAGCAGCAGCGTGCCCCCGTGGGCCAGCTCGAAACAGCCGGCCCGCCGCTCGAAGGCTCCGGTAAAGGCGCCCTTTTCATGGCCGAAGATTTCGCTCTCGATCAGCGCCTCAGGAATCGCAGCGCAGTTTACCGCGACGAAGGGCTTCGCCTTGCGCGGGCTCAACTCGTGCAGGGTGCGGGCCACCAGTTCCTTGCCGGTGCCGCTCTCGCCGGTAATGAGGACGGAGACGTTGGAGGGCGCAATCTGTTCAATTACTCCGAATATCTCGCGCATCTGCCTGGATTTGCCCACCAGAGAGCCGAGGACGCCGGTCTCGCGCAGACGCCTGCGCGCCACTTCCAACTCAATCTCGGTTTCGCGCTGGCGGGTGGCGTTGGCCAAGATGGTGCGCAGGCGCGTGGCATCCACCGGCTTTTGCAGAAAGTCGTATGCGCCCAGCTTCATGGCGTCCACGGCCAACTCGATGGAACCCATCGCCGTGAGCACCACGACCACGATGTTGGCGTCGAGGCCCGCGTCTTCCGAGGTGAGCCTGGTGAGCAGGCCAATCCCGTCAAGGCGGGGCATCTTCAGGTCGGTGACCACAATGGCCGGATTCCACGCCAGCGCCTTCTCCCAGCCCTCGATGCCGTCGCGCGCAGTCTCGGCGCGGTATCCCCAACCGCTAATGAGTTCGGCAAGCCCCATCAGCGCATGGGGTTCATCCTCGACGATTAGAACCTTGACGGCGTTATCCATAGCGGCCTTTGGCGCAGGCAATCGTTCGCTCGCGCTCCGCAATTCGGAGCGGCGGGCCCGCATTGCGGCACAACTTACTTTCTATCATGCACCTGCGGCCATTCGCGCGTTTCCTCCGCGTTCGACGTGCCAGGAGGCGCAGTATCCGCCGCTCTACTTCCGCATTGAATCCGTCACAGCAAATGTCTGCGGCGCCAGTACCGCTTTCAGGTCTGGATTGTAGTAGTCGAAGAGCGTAGCCGGTGCGGCTTTGGCTTGGATTGCATAGCGCGGCGTGAAGCGGAAGGTGAAGTGCGAACCCTTGGCCCTCCACGACCAGAGATAGAAGACGATGCGGTCGGGTTGCAGTTCGCAGCGCGAGATGGTCCAGTCGTCCAGCAGCTTTGCCAGCGAGGCGCGGTCCACGTCGGCGCCGGGCGGCAGGCCCACCTCGGCCAGCAGCATCCCATAGCTGCTTGAACCGAAGCGGCGCGCATCGACGGTGCAATCGATGGCCTGGCCCACCTTTGCGTTGGCCGCGGCGCAGCTGTAGCCGAAGTCCAGGCCGTAATCGCTGCCGGTTTGCGTCTTTGCCTGGGCAGGCATCGCCGTCTTCGCCCATGGAACATAGTAGCTAACGGAGCTTTCCGCGCTGGCCAGAGCGGCGTCGCCCGCGCTGCTGAAGACCAACTCATTGTGCCCCGGCCTGAGCCAGGCGCTCAGGTCCAGCGAGCGCGGCGCGTCCAGCAACCTGGGGTCAGCGCGCAGCGCCTCGGCATCGTTGCCGGTGAGCGCGACGCCGTTGACCCCCAGCCGAAACTCCTGCGCGGCGCCTGTGGCCTTCATTCGCTCGATCGCCATCGGCAGCAGAGCCTGCAGCACGCGCACCGTGGCCTGCCCGCTATACCAGATGCCGTAGCGGTCCTGGCTGCGCAGCAGGTAATAGAGCGCATCGTCTGCCAGGGCTTGCTCGCCGGCCGTTCCTCCGCCTTGTTTCAACGCGCCCAGCACCAGCGCCGTGGTCTCCAAATCGCCCGCGTGGCCCCAGCCGTAGAAGGGCGAGTAGCCGCCCCTGGTCCAGTGCGCGCCCTCGCGGTCGTGTACCGCCGTCTGCTCCAACTCGGCTCGAAGGCGCGCAGCGGCAGCGGGGTCGCCGGCCAGCCGCAGCCTCAAGGCGTTGGCGTAGGGATCGTGCACTGCGGCCGCCGAGGTTGCAGCCCAGCCCACTGCCCGCGCTATTGCCTTGTTCACCCGCTCGCGCAGGTCCTTTGGAGCATCCTTGGCGAATTCGTCGCTCGCCAGCGTCCGATTCAGAATCTCAGCCACGTAGAGGTTGAGGTCCGCGCTGGTTTCGCCGTAGTGGGGCTTCCAACTGCCGTCCGCCTGCTGGTTGGCGACCAGCCAGCCCACGGCGCCCACAATGCGGCTCCGGTCCATGTTGACGTAAGGCTGGGCCTCGGTGAGGAACTCGATCCCATAGGCCGTCAGCGCCGGGTCGGGAGTCTCGTCGCTCCTGCCCCAGTAAGTAACTCCGCCGCCCGCGCCAAAGTAGCCCAGCAGCCGGTCGTAGCCCTGTTGCATATAACTCTGCGCCTTGTCCTCCATCGGTGAGGTGGTTTTCGCGGCCTTGAGCAGCTCCAGAAAGAGCAGGCTCGGATAAGTGGAAGAGATAGTCTGCTCGCCGCAGCCGTAAGGCCGCTCCAGCACCGCCTTCATGGAGTGCAGAATATGCGCGCCCAGGTTGGGATAGAGCAGCAGCTCCGCATGCACCGATCCCGGCATCGCATCGGCGGGCAGATCGAGCGTGAGCGTCGTCGCTCCCGAGCGCAGCAGCCCGGACGCGGTGACGGAGCGCGGCTCCCCGTCGGGATGGACGCGCACCGTCTTCTCCACCGCGTCGCCCTCATGAGCGTTGGCCGCGGTGATGTTCAGCGGCCCCGCCTCCACGGCCTTGGTCGCGCGCAGGCCGAAGCGCACCGCCGTGGTTCCGTTCGCGGCCACGCTGGCCTGCACCGTGGGCGCGCTCAGCAGCGCCAGCCATTCGGCCGGCTTCACCGTGACCGGCAGCGCAATGGCGTGGGCCGTGTAATTGCGCAGATTCACGGGCAACGTGATCTCGTCGCCCGCGGTCAGCACCTGCGGCGCATCCAGATCGACAAAGAACGGCTGGAAGCTCTTGAAGGTCCGGTCCAGCGATGCGATGCGGCCATCCACGGTGGAAGCCAGCGCGTGCAGCTTCCAGGTGGTAAGGCTGTCGGGCAGGCGGAAGTGTACGCTGGCGCGGCCGCTCGCGTCGGTTTCCAGCGACGGCGCCCAGTAAGCCGTCTCCTCGAAGACGTGGCGCAGGCGCGGCGTGAAGGTGGGCATCGAAATCTTGGCTCTTCCACTCGTGCTCATGACGACTGTGGAAACGACGCTTGCCGATTCTGTCGCAAGCATCGGAGCGGCGGCTTCCACCGTTACTGTCTCCGTTGCGGCGCCAACGGTCAGCGTCACGTCCACTGTTGTCAACGTAGCCGAAGAGACCTCAACCTCTCGCATGGTGAAGCTCACAAACCCTCGCGCTGAGACCTGCACGGTGTAAAAACCGGGGAAGAGATCGGCGATGAGATAGATTCCGTTCGCGAGCGTTGTGCCGCTGGCCACGGGAATGTCGTCGCTGGTTTTCACGGTGACTGTGGCGCCTGGAATTACCGCTCCCGTCTGGTCGGTGACCGTGCCTCCAATTGCGCCGGTATTGGCTTTGAACGTCCCCTCATCGACCGACTTCGGCTTCAGGTCACCGCCGCTCTGCTCGGTGATGGGATGCAGGAACTGGGCCACCAGCTCGTGAGCCGCGGGCACCGCATCCGTCCCCGCTGGACGCAGAATCTGGAAAGCGCGCGTCAGGTGCGTCACCGGCTTGCTCTGCGTCTGCAATCCTCCGCCGCCTGCCTTCACCGCCTCGACGCGCGTATAGCTCATCAACTGCGCCATGCGCAATTGAAAGGGCTGGCCGAGCGGGTCGCGCAGCCCGTCGAAGTCGATTCCGGCCGCGGTGAACGCCTGCCGCGCCTCGGCTTCGCTGTCGGGAAACGGCTTGCCGGCAGCGGTCCAGTCGTGAATCGCCGCCCCCATGCGAGCCTCGGTGTGCGAGAAGTAATCGATAGCAGGGCTGGTCCAAGCCTCACCGTAGTAGGATCTATCCTGCTGCATTGCCGCATCGTGCGGAAATACGTGTACGGAAAGGTAACGCCGGCCCACCTCGACGACATAGCGATAAGGCTTCCCTTGCGGATCGAGCACAGTGTCCAGGTCCAATCCGCCGGCGCGAGCAAGCGTTTTCAACCCATCGGGACTCCCCGGCAGCGCGCGGCCCGCGGCCACCGCATCCTCAAGCAGCTTGGTCAGCCGCTCGCCGGGCAGCGCAAAGTAATTCCGCCGCGCCAGTTCAATGGAGAAGTCGTCATCGGTGCCGAAGCGTTTGTCCGGCCCGGCGCTCTGCAGACTGACCATCTCGTCGTTGTATTGGACTGCGGTCGCGACTCTGTAAGGCGTATTCCAGGGATCGAGCAGCAGCGCATCGTCCAGCTTGGCCGCGCGGCTGATGCTTTGGATGGCCTCGGGTGTGGCGGGCAGCCGCGCCGTGCGAGCCGCCAGCACCGCCTCACGCAGAGGCTTCACGCTCCACTTCATGCCGGCCTCGTAGGTATTGCGCGCGTTGTCGTTTTCGCTGCTTTCCACTTCGATCCCAGCGCGGTAGCCGTCCAGAAGCACGGCTTCCGCGGCCAGATCGAGATCGTCGGGCACGGGCTTCGACATATCCGTCTTATCCAGGCTGGTTCGCGTCACGCCGGCCACATTCGAGCCGCTGTTCCACCACGACCATCCAAACCAGCGTTCGTTCGCCTCTTCCTCCGTCTGCGCGCGCTGCTCCACAGCGGTATCGATGACCGCAACGCCGAGGGCGCCGGCCGCAGGCGAGCCTGTCGAGTCTTCGCGCACGGCAAGGCCGGCATCGACCTCCGCGCCGGGCGGGTAGGAGGGCTGCAGGCCGGTCAGCCTCACCTTCAGCTCCCGGTCCTGCGGATAGAGAACCGCCTTGCAGCCGGTAGCGCGATACCAGCCACAACCCCCTCTCTCGCTGTTCATCGAGTAGGCCTGCAGGACGATCAGTCCGTGGAACGCATCGTTGGCGGGAATGGTGAAGGGCTCTTCGGCGGCGTGCATGCGCACCTGCCGGTGAGCGAGAACTCCATCTTCCGAGAGCGCCTCCACGTCGATCACGCCGCCCGCCGGCCCGTGCATCGTGGCCTCGATCGGCTGGCCGGGCTTCAGCAGCGTGTGCGTAACGTCGATCCAGATGCTGTCTGCATCCTCCGGGGTTACCGAGTCGTCGAAGGTTGAACTGCGCCCCTCCCGGTCGCGCGCCGTCAGGCGAATATCGTAGCTCGAATTGTCCGTCTTCCCCGGCTGAGGCGGATAGCGAAGATGCACCCTGGCCAGGCCATAGCCATTGGTGGCGGTCGTGGCGGCGCGGGTGGGATGCGAGTTCTCGTCCATCCAATCCAGCGCGACCTTGCAGGCTGCCGGCGCGCCGTCGGCATAGCTGGTCAAGACCAGGTAGTCGCCTTCGCGATCGTTGCCGCCCAGCGCGCGCAGATAGATGTGCACCGGGTAGCGCGTCAGCCGGACCGTAAAGTTGCGCGGCTCGCTGCGCCCCGTCGTCGCGTCGGTCACTATGGCGCGATAGCGAACGTCCTGATAGCGTTCATAATCGCGATCCTTGAAATCGCCGAAGTCCTCCTTCACGTCGAGGCGAAGATCGGCGTCTCCGTTGGCGCCGAGCGTCGCGCTCTGTTCCACGGCCTTAGGCTCGTCGAACTTGCCCGTCTTCGGATTCCATTCCTGCTCGCTGGCGCGCACCACTCGCACCGAGCCGCCCGCCACCGGCTTGCCGAAGAGGTAGCCCGCGTGAATATGCGCCACCGGAGTCTGCCCATCGAGATAAAAGCCTCGATCCATGGCCGCGGAGACGGCAAACTCGGGCAGTTCATAACGCTGAATGCGGATCGTCTCGCCGCTGAAGTTGCCATACCCGGAGTTGTCCAGGTCGAATCTCGCCTCATAGTCTCCGGTGGCTTGCTGCGCTCCGGTCTGCCAGTCGTAGGCGGCAATCCCGAAGCGGTTGGTGGTCAGCGGCGCTTCGAGCAGCGTCTTGTTCTCCGGATCCTTGATGGTCAGCGTCAGCGCTTTGCTGGCCCCGGCATGGCCGCTGTCGTCAAAGACCAGCGCGCGCAGATGCACGGTTTCGCCAGGCTTGTGCAGCGGCTTGTCGGTATCTGCGTGGATCGTGGTGCGGTTGCTGGTCTCCAGATCGACCTTGATGGTCGCCTGGGCCTGCGCGCTGGCCACACCCGGTATGGCCGATTCGATCCCGCGCGCTCCGGCCAGCGTTCCAACCACCG
>JBEKDH010000068.1:0-20735 GCA_050014455.1 Occallatibacter sp. | reverse complement strand
AAAGGCCTTCCTTGCCGCAATTGAAAGTAACCCGCAGTATGCGCTCGCCTACCGCGAACTCGGTTTCCTCTATCAGGATGAGTCCCGCTTTGCTGACGCAGCACTCAATTACAGGCATTATCTCCAGCTGGTGGCTGACACCAGCCTCGACCGACTCCGCATAGCGCGACGCCTCGCCGAAGTCGAAAAACTTCAGACCGCGACGCCGAATTGATTGTTGGCTGCATTTTTTCTGGCGGCTCTTGCCGCAGATTTCTCTCGAAAGGGGATTTCGATGAACTTGAGATGGCGAATCTTGCTGGCCCTCGCGACCGCCATGTTTGTATGTCTTTCCGCTCAAACCGCCTCAGCCATATCACTTCGGATCGATTCGGCCTACACGCAGCACAAGGTTAGTTCCGGCAAGTTCCCCATCCATTCTGCCTGTATGATGCCGCCTCAGGGCCATCTCACCAGGATCGGGATGAAAGGCGCCGAAGGAATGGCCGAGGAATCCGAGGCCTGGGCAGTCGATCTTAAAGTTATAGTCGAGTCCCACCTCAAATCCGACGGCATCGCGATTGAGTCCGCCACCAATCCGTTCTCGAGCGGCGCATCCGACGGCGAAATCAGCGGGGTGATCTCCCATATCCAGGAGAAGCTCAACGCCCTCTCGCTCTTGATGAACAAGAAGCCGGGAAAGATTGCCAAGTCGGCTTACACTCTCGGCGACCAGGTCGGAATGCTACCATGCTCCGAGAAATCCGACATCCTGGTGTTCGTCCAGGGCGTGGGCCAGGTTCTTACCAGTGGCCGCGCCACGATGACATTCATGGTGGGTGGTCCCGCGGAAGCCGCCGATGTTTTCATCACGATGGCCGACGCTAAAACCGGCGAGATTATCGGCCTCATCCGGCTGTATCCGGGCAGCGGATTCCTCCATCTTGCTGAAGACACATTCGGCCGATCGCTTGACGACCTTCTCGCAGGCATGAATATCGGCCTCGCCCGCAAGAACGCCGATGCGCGCAAGCAATAGACGCGAACAAAACCGGAGTAGCGTATTAGGCCTGAAGCAGTCTTATCGTCCACTCCGAACGAGCGAAAAGGAAATTCTGGCCGGTTGCTCACCAACCCGGAAGTTACCTTCTGGTCAGCAGCTCCCTTGAAACGCGATGCAGGAGTGTTTCTCGCTTCGTGCCAGATCGCCAAGGCACTTGTTGACAGCTGATCGGCACCCAAAGGTCGTCTTCCGGGAGGCCTTCTTGGCGCACGCGGGTTGTTGGGGAGTTGGCCCGATTGTTGGCCGGTGAGGCTTCCAGGTGAAGATTTGAGCGCGACTTCGTCGCGCTGGTTGATTTCTAAAGAACGGCGGGATGAGGGCGGCACGACTGAAGTCGTGCCCTTTCAAGGCAGGGATTGGGAACCGCAGGTCCCCTTCGTCCGCCGCGGCGGACTCAGGGCAGGCTTTCGACTCCGTCGCCGCGGCGACCTGCGCTCAGGGTCGCTCCTGATGAACGGGGTGGATTGTGGCTGGAGATTTCCCACCCTTTCGCCAGAAGAAAGGCGAAAGGATGGGGCACGGGGCATTTGTGAGGCTGCCGTCCTGTTCATCTCTGGACGCAACTCGCCGCGGCGGACTCAGGGTCGCTCCGGATGACAGCCGCAGGTCCCCTTCGTCCGCCGCGGCGGACTCAGGGCAGGCGTTCGGCTACGGTCGCCGCGGGGAGCGATCTGTGCAGCCGGGCCTGGGTTGTGATACAAGAGAGTGTCCAGGAGAAATCGCCGCAACGCCTTACAAAAAGCGATTTACCAAGAAGTTGCCAACCATACGCATCGTCCTTTAGGATGGATGGCGTTCAGCAAAGCAACTCGCAGGCTCGATTTTGATTTTTCTTGAACGATAGGAGATTTGCAATGGCCGAAACAATCTTTAGCTCTTTCGAAACAGTCAAGTACGAGGGTCCTTCCAGTGAGAAGGCCCTTGCCTACCGCTGGTACGACGCCGACCGGGTCGTACTCGGCAAGCCCCTCAAGGATCATTTACGCATGTCGGTCGCCTACTGGCACTCGCTGGCGATGCGAGGAGGCGACCCTTTTGGCTCAGCCACCATCCAGCGCCCGTGGTTTGCCGCCGGCGACCCGATTGCGCAGGCCAAGGTGCAAGCCGATGCGGCCTTCGAGCTTTTCAGAGTGGTCGGCCTTCCCTTCTTTTGCTTCCATGATGCCGACATCGCGCCGGGCGGGGAGACTCTTGCCGAGACCCTGAAGAACTTCCACACCATGGTGGATTATCTCGAAGAGAAGATGAGCAAGTTTCCGACCAAGCTGCTGTGGGGAACGGCGAATCTTTTCTCCCATCCGCGGTTCATGGCCGGCGCATCCACCAATCCCGATCCCGAGGTCTTCGCTTGGTGCGCGGCCACGGTGAAGAATTGCATGGATGCCACCAAGAAACTGGGTGGTTCCAATTATGTGCTCTGGGGCGGACGCGAGGGTTACGAGACCCTGCTGAACACCAACATGAAGCAGGAACTCGATCAGATGGGGCGGTTCCTGACTCTGGTTGTGGAATATAAGCACAAGATCGGTTTTGAAGGCCAGATCCTGATCGAGCCCAAGCCGAAGGAACCGACCACGCACCAGTACGACTTCGATACCGCAACGGTGTATGGATTCCTGAAGCGCTTCGGCCTCGAAAAGGAAGTCAGAGTCAATATCGAAGCCAACCACGCCATGCTGGCCGGACACACGTTCGAGCATGAGATTTCGACCGCGGGCGCACTGGGATTCCTGGGATCTCTGGATATCAATCGCGGAGATGCGCTGCTGGGCTGGGATACCGACCAGTTCCCGAACGATCTTTGGTCGATGACGATGAGCATGTACCACGTAATCAAGGCCGGCGGCCTCAACAAGGGCGGGTGCAACTTCGACGCCAAGGTGCGGCGTCAGAGCTTTAACGCCGACGACCTGATCCATGCCCATGTGGGTGGCGCAGACCTGTGCGCTCGCGCATTCCTTACGGCCGCCAAGTTGATCGAAGACGGCCGGTACGACGCGATTCTCGCAGAGCGCTATGCAGGCTGGAAGTCGCCTGAAGCAGTCGCCATGCTCGAAGGCAAGGTCTCGCTCGATCAGATCGAGGCAACGGCTCTCAAGAACGGCATCAATCCTCAACCGCGCTCCGGCAAGCAGGAGCAAATCGAGAATCTCCTTGCCCGCCTGATCTATTCGGACGCTCTTTAGAAAGGGCGGCCTGATCCGAGACGTTAAGGAATCTTTGCATGAGCCCGCCTTGCAATAGGGCACGACCGGCTACCGCGCAACCCTCTGGGACGGATGTCGTGCCGCAAGAGCAACCAAACCAACGCGGGCTCTAGCCTCTGTGGGAATGCTTCATGCCAAATCGGCGATACTTTTGACTTTTCAGCTCTTGCGTCAATTCGTCTAGCCAGCGCTCTTGACCATGCGCTTCGATCTCCTCGAACGCCTGGTCGTCCACTCCGGCTGCTCCCCCGTTGGCTTTCGAGCATTCGCAGGCGAACGTCAGTACGTCCGTCCGGCACACCTTGTCCTGCAACGCATAGAAACGAGAACTACGCGATTTCTTCGCCTTGCCGTGTAACGCCGTATGTAACTTCTGAATACTTTCCGGGGTTGTCAGGCTCATCGCCAATTCCTTTCTCTTTTTCACTTCTTGCGTAGGTCTCCAACCAAGGCCCCTTCCCTCCTCCGGCATTGGCCGGCTTCATCGGTACTACGAGCATCACCGTCACCCCAAACGGCCCGGCCTGGCTCTCGCGAGTTGCCGATTGATCCCAAATGCGGATCACCGCTGGGGCTTCCGTGTTCCATGTACTTTCCTGGGCATCCATGTCGTCAACAGTACCCCTGCAGGATCGATGGAAGCTGTTCGCTCGTACTCCTCCATCGACAGCGGCCTTTCCCATCTGAACGGCGGGCCGGCTCCTGCGTTGGGTGTTTCGAGGCCTGCCCGGTGGTTACCCGCATTACAACCTACCTGCGCGCGGAGCCGCTTGAACGGCCCTTTGTATCGAAGACTCCGGCAGCTTAGTTGCCTCTGCCGCCGATTCGATTGTTACTGGGCGGAACGAACCAGTTCCGGGGCGGGTCTATACACCCCGCTGAAAAGGACCGTCATTCGCGGCGCATGCCCAGAGATTCCCAATTGGAGGACGCGCAGATGCGCGGACTGCCGAAGAGTTATCGAGGAGATAGGTACTGGAGTAATGAAATGCGGAAAACTTTCCGGTCATGAGTTATATTCCGCTCGGTCCGGGGCAAATTGACCGAAAAGAGAAATATTTTGGACAATCGATGTGCAATTCAATGCACATCGCCAATTCCCCGACGGATAAGTCACCGAGAATTCGTGCTCCTTGTTTGGCGCTCAATTTGCAAGTAAATATGAGCAAGTGCTATTGGAGCCTGCCAGTTCGGGGAATCTGGAATCACCTATCGGTGCACGTTACCTTTTCCCCGTTTAGCGGCCCAGTGCGCTTCCGGAGTTTGTGCGGCAGGACTCGGTGCGGTTGTCCACAACCGGCATCCGCACGGTGAGTCTTGCCGAATGAAACATTGAATCGAGAGGGCCTGCACTTTAGCCGACCTGG
The DNA here is from genome assembly GCA_050014455.1 of Occallatibacter sp. Classification (GTDB taxonomy): domain Bacteria; phylum Acidobacteriota; class Terriglobia; order Terriglobales; family Acidobacteriaceae; genus Telmatobacter. The sequence continues at coordinate 16,119 of JBEKDH010000068.1, read as the reverse complement.
GTAAGGATGCGCATGTGGAACCGGTTTGGGCAAGGGCGACCCCGCAAGAAATTCGGAGACCATTGTGAAGCTTTCGGTCTTTCCCGCGCTGATGTTCGCATTTGCGTCGGCAGCCTTCGCCGACGGCGTTGTCCTTTACAGCAACATCCCCAGTTCGATGCAATTACCGCCCACCCCCCCGCCAGCCAGCTTCCTATATTCCGATGGGTATGAAGCTCAGGGAGTCAGCGAATTTGGAGGCCTGATTCAATTTCAGGGAAGCGGTTCAGCCTACACGCTTTTGAGTGCGACGGTCGGCATGAGTGACTATGCCCTGGCTTCCAACTTCGAAGATTATATCGATGGAGCCCTCACTGCCCCAACCGGCTACGCAATCGACTCAAGCGGCTTCTATGTCCCGATGACGCTGACCGTTTACAACGTGGGAGCCGGTAATTATCCCCCCGGATCGGGTGGCGCGACTGGAGCGCCGACCGCCGGATCTCCCATCTATAGCGAGCAGATCGATGCATTCATCCCATGGCGCCCCGTGGGTAACTCATCCTGCCCGTATGTTTACGATCAATACGGATGGCAAGACACCAGTGGCAACTGCCACAATGGAGCGCTTTCGACCGTGACTTTCGCCCTTCCCGGGGTTACCGTTTCCGCCCGGGCGATCTGGAGCCTGTCGTTCAGCACGACCGATTCCGGAGCAAGCCCAACCACCGGCTTTGACGGACCGGACGACAGTCTGAATATCCAGCTTGCGGAGGGTTCTCCGGAGGTGGGAAGCAATCCACTTCCCGACACCGTTTACCTTGACGCGTCAAATGGCTGGTCGTATAACGATAACGGCGCGGGCGGTCTCAACGATTTCCGCCCGGACTCAGGCTGGTCCCCATACGGCGCCGGCGCCGTCGAGTTCACAGGGATTCCGGCAGCAGACCCGGCTCCCGAGCCGTCTTCTCTGCTGCTGTTTGCTTCCGGGCTGTTCGGCTTGGCAGCCGCGGCCTTTCGCAAGGCCAGGCCGCTGGGCGCGTGCGTGAAGCCATAGTTTTCCAGGGTGTGCAAGGCGGGGCTTTCAAATCCGCGGGGGCGGATTCGGCGCTGCCATGCAGTGCGCGGCCCCTCAGTGTTTCGAGTACAGGAGTTCCTCGCGGTCCAGGACGTTGCCGTCCATAATCAGCGTGGAGATGCGGCGTGCGTTCCAGATGTTCTCTGTCGGGTCGCCGTCCACCACCAGAATGTCTGCGCGGCGGCCGGGAGCGATCAGTCCCAGCTCACTCCAGCCAAACTGGAGGGCATAGTTGTTGGTGGCCGCGGCCAGCGCCTCGCGCGGAGAAAGCCCCAGCCTGACCAGCAGCTCCAGCTCGGTGTGCATGGAGATGCCGGCCATGGTGCCGGAGGCCGACGCGCCGGAAGCCGCCAGGTAATGGGGAGACGCGGAGAAGATCCTCTCGTTGATGCGCCAAAGCAGCATGGCGGACTGCTCGTCCTTCTTGCGCTGGCTGTCTTCCAGATAGCGCTGCGCTGCTGCGGGCAGGTGGCGCGCCCAGAATGCCAGCGGATAGACCACCTCGCCCGAGTTCCGATCGGACGGCTGAAACATATGGGCAGGGTCGAGCAGCCGGGCTGCCGGCTCCTTCCACAGATTCCGATGCTGCGGCAGTTGCAGGTAATACAGGCTGAAGGTGGGCATCAGGGCGGCATGGTGCGCGGCCAGAAAGCCGGCGTAGGCGCGCAGGTGAGCGTCGGTCGGGGGCAGCCGCTCCGCGTAGTCGTACGCAATGTTCGCCGCCGGTCCCTCGGGGTTGTCAACCAGCGGCTGCTGCAGTTCATCGGGAACGACGCCCAGTTCGTAACGGCCCATGTGCGGCAGCGCATCCGTGCCGGCCTCGACGCCGATGGTGTAGGGCGTGGAGACGAATTCTCCGTAGGTAGCCAACCCCATCTGGTGGGCGTGGGCAACAATCCACTGCGTGTTGGCCGCGGTCAGGTCGTGGCCCAGCAGGAGCGCGCGCGTTCCCAGCTTGGCGGTGTCGGCCAGCTGGCGCACCGTATCCTCGGGGTTCAGCTCCGCGGGGTGCGCGCCCTCCCTGAGCTTGAGAGCCCACTCCGGGCGCTTGGCCAGCAGACTCCAGTTGTCGGTGGTGCCGATCGAATCGAGCAGATAAAGGTGAGGACTGGGATGAGCTGCAAAATCGATGGTTCCGTGACGGTAGTCGCTGCGTGCCACCACCGTGGTCACGCCCATGTAGAGGTTGGCATTGGCCTGGCCCTGCGTGCTCATTCCGGCAAACCCATCCACCAGCCCTGGAATAAGGAACTTTCCCGCGCAGTCGATTACCCGCGCGCCCTTGGGGATGGAGATAGCCCAGCGGAAGCCCACATCCGTGATGCGCCCATCTCGTACCACCACGATCGCATCCCCGATGTCTCTTGCCGAGCGGCCCCAATCGCTCACGTCCACCACAGTGCCGCCAACCAGCACCAGCGGAGCCGAGCCCAGCCCTCCCGGCGCAATCGAAGGGGGTGCCTGCGGCCATGCCAAGACGCCGGCCACAGCCGCTCCACCCATTCCCGCCAGAACGTTACGAAGGAGTCGCATAAGAAAGCTGGTCTGTTGTGGATTGTCGCACAGCGAATCGGGGAAGGCGATCAAACCGATGACTCCAATGTTGCCATTTGCGGGTGACCCATGGCAGCGGTCATGCCATGCAAATGCCGCGCGGGCGGCTTTTCACTTGCGCGCGGGGGCACACTACCTTCACGGCTTGGTTGCAGACACTTTCAAAGTCTTCTAGCCGGCCACCATGGTGGGCCGCTGGCGGCGCGCCAGCAGTGGAAGCACCTCAGCCTGGGCGTCGTCCACGGTGAGGCCGTACTTGGCGCGCAGGTCGTCCACCTTGCCGTGCTCGATAAACTGGTCGGGCCAGCCGATGCGCACCACCGGCGCCGTGCTGCCCATCTCCTCCAGAGCCTCGACCACCGCAGTGCCAAAGCCGCCCATCTTCACATGATCCTCGAAGGTGACAAAGGCGGAGACGCGCCCGGCGTAAAGTTCGAGCATCTCGCGGTCGAGCGGCTTGATGAAACGAGGATTGATGACCGCGGCGGAGAAGCCGTTGCGCTTCAGGCGACCGGCCAGTTCCATGGCCAGGGTGATCATCGGCCCCAGGCCCAGAATGGCCACGTCGGAGCCGTCTTCGAGGATTTCGGCCTTGCCCACGGGAATCGCTTCCGGCTCGGCCTTGCGCTCCACCCCGGCCACCGCGCCTCTCGGATAGCGAATGGCGCTCGGTCCGGGGAGCGAGAGCGCGGTCTTCATCATATCCGCCAGTTCGTCCTCGTCCTTGGGCGCCATCAGCACAATTTCGGGGATGCTGCGCAGGTAGCCGATGTCAAACAACCCATGATGGGTGGGGCCGTCGTCGCCCGACAGCCCGGCGCGATCCATGCAAAAGACCACCGGCAGCTTCTGCAGGCAGACGTCATGCACAATGGGATCGAAGGAGCGCTGCAGGAAGGTCGAGTAGATGGCGCAGACTGGCCTGAATCCCCGCGTGGCCATGCCCGCGGCAAATACCACCGCGTGCTCCTCGGCAATGCCGACATCGAAGTAGCGCTTGGGAAAGTGGGGCCGGAAGAGATCGAGGCCGGTGCCGCTGGGCATGGCCGCAGTGATGGCCACAATGTGTTCATCCTGCCCCGCAAGGTGCGTCAGCGTGTTGGCGAAGACTTCAGCGTAGGTTAGCTGGCCGGGCGGCGCGGTTTGGCCGGTCTCTGGATCGTAAGGTCCCAGGCCGTGAAACTTTTTTTGCCCCTCGAGCGCCGGTTGAAAGCCACGACCCTTTTGCGTCAGAACGTGCAACAGCACAGGGCGGTTTTCGGTTTTGAGAAACTTGAAGGTCTCCACCAGCATGGGCAGATTGTGGCCGTCGATGGGGCCAAAGTACTTGAGCCCGAACTCCTCGAAGAGGATCGAGGGCCAGAGCATGCTCTTGGCGGCTCCCTCGGCCCGGCGCGCCAGTGTCATCGCGGTCTTGCCGCCGAAGCGCTCCACGATGCGTGCTGCCGAGTCGTGAAGATTCCGGTAATGCTCGTTGGTGACGATGCGATGGAAGTACCGGGCAATGGCGCCCACGTTGCGGTCGATGGACCACTCGTTGTCGTTGAGCACCACGATCAGCCGCTGGGTCTGCGCCGCGATGTTGTTGAGCGCCTCAAAGGAAATGCCGTTGGTAAATGCGGCATCGCCGGCAACCGCAATCACATGCTCCTTGCCGCCGGAGAGATCCCGAGCCACGGCCATTCCCAACGCCGCCGAGAGCGCCGTGCCGGCGTGGCCGGCTCCGTAAGCATCGTGCTCGCTCTCGGTGCGCAGCATGAAGCCGTTCAGCCCGCCCGGCTGGCGAATCGTCTCAAAGCGGTCCAGCCGCCCAGTGAGAATCTTGTGAATATAGGCCTGATGGCTGACGTCGAAGAGAATCTTGTCCTCAGGGGTATTGAAGACCGCGTGCAAGGCCAGAGTCAGCTCCACCACTCCCAGGTTGGGACCCAAGTGGCCGCCGGTCTTTGACAGCGTCTGAATCAGAAATTCGCGGACCTCCCCGGCCAACTCCTCCATCTGCGCACTATTCAAGCGCTTCAGGTCGGCGGGCGATTGGATGGTCCCGAGTAGTGTTCCCATGTATTTCCTTCCCCCGGAGAGGGCCGAGCATGCAAGAAAAAGAGCCCCTGAAATCGGGGCCTTCGAAACCAGCCTTGTCCATCGATAGTATACCAATAGCTGGGTTTCGCAAGACGGCCAATTCCCACCGCGGGGCCAGAACGGACTACAACAATACGGTCAAAGTCCGGCTCTGGTCGAGGCCGGAGAAGCCAATACATTGTGCGGCGCATGGAGACGATCCATGCGGCTGCCCCGGAAGGGAAAGATTGCATCGTGGCCGCCGGCAACCAATAGGAGTCTGCCCGCCTCGAATCGATCAATTCACCGCGCTCATAGAGAGCGGAGAAAAACCGATATCCCAAGCTCAAGGATCGAGCCCTGGATGCAAGCCCAGACCTTGCCCCAGGGCTCAAGCCAGCAACTCTAGTGGTGCCCGCCACCGCCGCCATGTCCGCCGCCGCCACCATGTCCGTCACCGCCTGCATGGCCCCCGCCTGCGTGGCCTCCACCGGCCTTCGCACCGCCAGCTTTTGTACCGCCAGCGTGCGCTCCGCCAGCATGTGCCGCGCCAGTGTGTCCAGCGCCGGTGTGCGCCGCTCCCGTGTGCTCTGCGCCTCCGATGTGGACGCCGCCGGCATGAGCGCTGCTGTGAACTCCACTGTTGCCGTGGGCTATGACGCTGCCATCGGCTCCGGTGCGGAGATTGCTGTTGTGGCCGGTAAGGGGATTGAACCCCGTCGCTCTCTTGTCTCCCACTGCGGCCTCTCTCGCCATCTCGAATCTCTGCGACTTGCTATCGAACCTCAGAGCAACGCCAACCTGCTTATCCAGCATTGCGTGCGTCATGAGTTGCGGTTCGCCGGCAGGCTCGAGTGGACGCAGATAGGCATTGCGGAATTCCTTGGGTGGTTCTTTCATAAGCTCAATCTTGTCCTTCGCGTCGAATTGAGTCCGCACCACCTGGCCGCCCTTCTTGTCGCTCAAAGCGTATACGTCGTGCTTGCGGTTGACGGGAGGCTTGCCCGGTACATCCCGCGGATGAAGAGGAATATAGCCTTGGGCATGCTTGCTCTTGACCCAATGAATGGGCGGATGATGATGTCTCCTTCTCCCCACCACCCAAACATAATGATTCTCCCTGTAAATCCAGCTTCCGGCATGGCATACAGCCCAGGCATAGGGCTCATCCCACAGGCTTACGAGATATGTGCCCCTTGCGATGCGAATGTCCCCCGCGGCCAGGAAGTTAATTCCTCCCGGAAAGCAGGGGAAGATGGGACCATACAGGTCGGCCGGCGCCGCAGCCAGCGCGAGATTGGGCGGCGGGGTTGCGTAGACGTAGACCGTGAGAGTGACTTGATGCGCAAACGCTCCGGATGCTCCGGTGAACCGAACAATGTATGCGCCCTCCGCGAGCGATGCGTCGGCTGCAAGCAGCACCGGGAGCGGCTGTCCCTGGGCGATCTGGCCGGAACAGGAAGTGCAGGAAAGTCCAGACGGAAGAGACGGCGTAACATCCACAGCGCCGGAAAAGCCGTTTAGATTCGCAATGGAGAGATTGACGGTGACCCGGCCGCCCGGCGGCAAGGTGGCCGTTGTTGGGTTAAATGCCAGCGAAAAGTCCGGCTGCTGCGCAGCGACCGGCTGTTGGCCGGTCGTTTGTTGCTGGTTCGGATCTCCGGGCGGATCCCAGCAGGTTCCGTAGGGCGCGCAGGCAAAAAAGGCGCCCTGTCCGTTCATGTCGGCCAAGCCAGGCAGTGGAGCGGTCAACCCCGCGGCTTTCATCGCTGCCGTCATCGCCGCGGACCGCTGCTTGACCCGGTCTGCCACCCAGGCGTCCCACGCGGCAAACTCGGTTGCATCACTCTGTGCCGGCGGAGGAATGCCGATTCCATTGTTGAAGAACTGAGTCTGGCCCTTGGCGGATTTCTGGGCTACCGCCCCGGGCGCGTCCAGTTGATAGGATTCGTCCTTTTGCGGCGTGATCGCAATTGCATCGGTATAACTGGTGATGCGCAGGTAAGCCTTTCCTGGATAAGAAGTGGTCAGGCTATCGGTAGGCGTCTTCAGAATGAACGACTCGCCGCTAACCGGACGGACGCGCAGAGTGGCAGTCCCAGTCAGAAGCGACAGCTCAGTATGAGGAACTCCGCCTGTGGTTTTCAGGTCGCTGAAAACAAGCAGGGAGTTCTCCGCCAGATAGACGGTGGACGCGTCTTCAAACTCGATCTCCACGCGTCCCGCGCCCGTCGCCAGGCTGTAGCCGGTTTCAATGGGAAGATTGGCTACCGCCTTTTCCCACGTCGTGCCGGTCGCCTTCTCAGCCTGTGCGCCGCGCGTGACGCGGACATCGCCCTCCAGATAGCCGATGCGGACAATCTGGGCATAAGTCGCAGTGGGATTCGGCGGCGATGGAGGCGGAGGCGGGGTTGAATTTGCGGATCCGGACGCTGGAGTTTGTGCATGAACCAATGTGCAGAGGGAACCAAAAACAACGAGAATCGACAGGGAAAGAAAGCGAACAATCTTCATGAGGCCTCGAAGGGCGGTTGGCGTTAAGTTGGACCGGCTTGTCGCCTGGGTTCCGGTTGCCCGTCCCGCGCTCAAGCCGCGAACACTGAACCTTAGACAGGCGAATCGATGGAACGGTTACGCTCGCCGGGCGAGAAACTCGAAACCGCCTCCAAGATCGCAGGGAATCACGGCGATGCGAAGGACATCCTGAAATGGGCCAAGGAAGGCCAGAAAGACGCGAAACGGGAAAGAGCCCCAAGCCCCTTGTGGCATTGAACACTCGGATCACAATTCTGCTGAAGGCGGCCGGTTTCAGTCCCAGGATATTTCAATTGCGATGCCCCGGACCGATCTTCGATTGCCACGAGGAGCGGGGCTGGCGCGTACCCCGCCGTTGTAGGATGGGCTAGTAGGTTTTTCTCGGCGAACGGGAGGGATGAAATCATGGCTGGGAGTGGCTCTGGAAGCTGGCGAGGAGTTATTTGTTGTTTGGCGTTGGCAGGGGCGATGGTTGCGCCCTGTGCAAGCCTTGGGCAGTTGGCATTTCCCACAGGCGACGCCCAGCCCGCACCCAACCCGATCACTGACCCTACCGTAAAGCCAGGCAAGATCTTGCTCTTCGATCTCGAGGCGCGCTTTGCCAAGGACGTGGCTGAACGCGGGGGCGTGGCCTTTGCCGATTGGTTTGCCGAGGACGGGGTGGTGCTGGGGAACGGCCAGGCGCCGCTGGTTGGCCGCGTGGCCATTGCCAGTTCCACCAAGTGGTCTCCCAAGGACTACCAGCTTACCTGGACCCCTACCGACGCCGTGATGGGGCCGTCCGGCGATATCGGATACACCTGGAGCCACTTCGAGGGACACAGCAAGGACGCGAACGGCAATCCCGTCACCACCACCGGCCGCTTCATCACCATCTGGCGCAAACAACTGGACGGCAATTGGAAGGTGGTTCTGGACGCAGGCAGCAACGAACCGGCGGCAGCCGGCGACTGTTGCAGACTGCCATCCGGAAAGTGAAGAGCGGCGTGTCACCGCTTTTGGTGGCGGCGCATCCTCCCATTTGTCCCGATTGTTTGCCGATAGACACAAGAGAGGGAGCGTCTCAGGCAGCGCCGGAATGAGGTTTCTGCTTGGGTATCTTTAGTAACTCACAAGTGAATCCAATGCTCCAGAATTGAGTTACTTAGGTAGTGGCTCTTTTGTGTTACGCCATCCACCTTAAGTGCCATGGGAAAGCCTTGCTATTTTGGCCGAACTTGGTCATGACTATGTGTATGGTATTGGTATGTGTGCAATCCACAGTCAAGGCGTGGCGGAAGGCCAGGAAATGGCCTTGCGTCCGGAGTTTGAGGCCTTCGATCGCTACCCGGACCCGGCGCTGGACGAATTGACGGAGCTTGCGGCTGTGTTACTGGATGCGGATTACGCATACATAGGATGGATGGGCTTCAACCGCCTGTGGTTCAAGTCGCAGTATGGATTCAAGGCTCCCGACCAGCCGGGCTCTTCCACTGCCTGCCAGTGGATGCTGGAGAGTGGCAGGCCACTTCTGATTTCGGATGCCGGCCAGGATGCGCGCTTCTCCAGGGATGGAATTCCATTGGCTGAAGCAAAGCCTTGCCGCTCTTATGCCGGAGTGCCGCTCATCACCAGCAAGCAGAAGGTGGTTGGCTCTCTGGCGGTGCTTTCACAAAAGCCGGAGTGGTTCAGTCAGGAGCACATCGGCCTACTGGAGATATTGGCTCGCCAAGTGGTAACGCGGCTGGAGCTGTGTTCCTACATGATCTGCCAGGAACAGGCCCGGCGGGCTCGGCAGCGGGCCGAGCGCACGCTCTCCAGCGAACGGCTCCTCTGCGCCACCGCGATGGACTCGATTCCATTTCTCGTCGCTTTGCTGGATCCAGCCGGACGCATCGTGCGCCTGAATGACTCCTTTTTGCAGTTGACCGGCCTGACTGTGGCCGATGCGGTGGGCTGCCAGTTTGTTGAGCGGGTACTGGAGCCTGAAGACCGGACCTGGGCTTCGGCCATGCTCCGTGATGCGGCGGAAGGAAAGGTCTCTGGGCCGCAAGAGACAACTTGGAGGATCGCGGGCGGCAGCGTCAGGCCGGTTAGTTGGACGCTTCGGCCTGTACCGGGCGTCGACGGGAACACCCAGTATGTGATCGTCATCGGCCAGGACACAACCGATCGCCAGCAGTCGGAATCCATGCCGCTCACCATGGAAACGCGCTACCGGCAGATGGTGGAGAACAGCCTCGGCTTCCTCTTCACCTGCACGCTGGACGCCCAGATCACCTCTATGAATACCTACACTGCCGAGACACTCGGTTATCAGGTGAAAGACCTGGTTGGGCAGTCAGTCTCCTTGTTCCTCGATCATGAAGGCACGGCTGTCTTCCATGAGGGCCTGCAATCTCTGGAAGCGGGGGAAGAATGGCAGGGCCGGCTGCGGGTGCGCCGCAGCGACGGCATCTTCCGCCGCATTGCTTTTCGTAGCCGCCGCATGGAGCTGCCCGGCGAGCGGCCCTTCGTCATCAACCATGGGTTTGACGTGACCGAACAGCACGAGGCGGAGGAAGCGCTTCACGTGGCTACACACCAGCGCGAGCTGATTCTGGAGTCGGTGGGAGACGGCATCTATGGTGTCGACCTGAACGGCAATCTTACCTTCATTAACCAGGCTGGAGCGAAGATCCTCGGCTACACTCCCTTCGAATTGACCGGCCGCGACATCCACGAGATCATTCACCATACTCACGCCGACGGCACCCCCTATTCCAAGACCAACAGTCCCATTCTCCAGGGCCTGCGCCGCAACCAGGCCGTTCGCATGCGCGACGAGGTCTTCTGGCGCAATGACGGCACCGCGATCCCCGTCGAGTACAGCGCCACGCCGCTTCTCGAGGATGGACAGATCTCCGGCATGGTCGTCGCCTTCCAGGACATCTCCGAGCGCCGCCGTCTGGGGCGAATGAAAGACGAGTTCATCTCCACGGTGAGCCACGAGCTGCGCACGCCGCTTACCTCGCTGCGCGCCTCGCTGGGGCTTGTCGCTTCCGGCGCTCTCGACAAGCGGCCAGAGAAACAGCGCCAGATGCTTACCATGGCGATCGGCAACTGCGACCGGCTGGTGCGTTTGGTCAACGACATTCTGGACTTTAACAGCGGAGAAAAGGGCAAGCTGCCTCTGCATCGGCAGCCCATCGAGGCCGCCGACCTGATGCGCCGCGCAGCGGATGTGGCCCGTACGCCAGCCAGCGACGTTCACATTACATTCCGCATCGACGCCACTCCGGCAACCGTCCTTGCCGATGAGGATCGAGTCTTGCAGGTGCTCAATGAGCTGGTCACCAATGCCCTCAAGTTCTCGCCGCCTGAAACCATGATCCGGCTGGTTACCCAGCGCTTCGGAAATAGCGAGGTCTGTTTCATTGTTGAAGACCAGGGCCGCGGCATCGCCCCCGAGAAGCTGGAACACATCTTCGACCGCTTCCAGCAGGGCGACGCCTCCGACACGCGCTCCCTCGGCGGCACCGGCCTGGGCCTGGCTCTTTGCCGCAGCATTGTCGAGCAGCACGGCGGACGCATCTGGGCCGAAAGCAGCCCCGGCCAAGGCAGCCGCTTCCTCTTCACGCTGCCGGCGGCCGTCAACGCAACCTAGCATCGCTTGCCATGAAGACTGCCGCTGGTTGCTTTCTGCATGCGGCTCTTTTTGCTCTCTGCCTTCCGGCGCGCGGTCTCAGCGGACGCGGTCACTCATTCTCCATCGCGATCTCGAATTTGCGGCCGAAGACCTTGGAGTTATCGATGTATCGGAAGTAAACAGGCTGGAGAGCGTACAGTTTGCATTGGCTGATGGCCGCCGTCGGCAGGACGCCCAACTGGAATCGCCGGCAATAGGCCTCGATCGTAGCCCGGCGGTGTTTCGGGTCGGCGATCACAGTGACCGGCCCGCGCAACTGAACGCCGCGAATCTCCTTCCAGTTCTCAGTGTGCCGGTAGATGGTGGCTGCCGCCATCGGCGCCCGCTTCAGATTCCGGCTGTGCAGGCTGGACTCCGATGAAAGCCAGTAGAGAGTCAGCTTCTCGCCGGCAATGTAAAAGAGAGGCGTCACGCATGCCTGCCCCTGCTCATCGGTGGTGGCCAGCGCCAGCGTGCTCTGTTCACCCAGTAATGCGGCGATCTTTTCCAGTTCCTTCCGTCCGTCGTCCATCCCTTTCCCGCCTCATGGTTCCATCGTATCGCTGGCTCCGGTTAAACCGTTCATCAATCCTTCACGTGCAAGTTTCGGGCGGTTTGGAAGAAAATGGAATTGGATGAATCTCTCGAGCAGGATAGAGGAACGCTTGAAGCCGATGAAGATAGAAACCCCAAAGTGGACCGCCCAGCAGTTCGAGCGGCTGGTCCTCGATAGCAATCCCACAGTTGCGGTATTTGACTGCGATGGAACCCTCTGGAGCGGCGACGCGGGCTCTGGTTTTCTGGTGTGGTCTCTCGAAAAGGGTCTGGTCTCGCGCTCCACCAGCGACTGGATCGACACCCGCTACCGCGCTTACCAGGCCGGCAAGGTGAGCGAGGTGGAGATCTGCGGCGAGATGGTGCAGATTTACTCCGGCCTGCGCGACCGGGAACTGCGCGCCGCGGCGGCCCGGTATGTAGAGAAGTTCGTGCGGCCCCGCATGTTCCCTGAGATGGTCTCGCTGGTAGCGGCCTTGCGCAAGGCAGGAGCCGGGATTTGGGCCGTCAGCTCCACCTGCCGATGGGTGGTTGCTGAAGCTGTGCGCGATTTCGGCATCCCTGAAGACCGGGTGCTGGCCGCCGAGGTCCGGGTTGTGGATGGCCTCATCACCAGCGAGATTGTGGACGTGCCCACAGACGAGGGCAAGGCAGCCACGCTTGCCCGGATTGGTCTGGAAGCTCCCGATGCTGCCTTCGGCAACTCCATTCACGATCTGGCCATGCTTCAGATGGCCTGCCGCGCCTTCCCGGTCAACCCGTCGCCTGCGTTGCTTCAGGCAGCGGCCAAGCACGGCTGGGGCTACTTCCGGCCGCAAGGCGCCGAGGGCAGTGAGGCGGCGGTTGGTGGAGAATAGAGCAAGCCTGAGCGCCTGTTCACCGCATGGGTTCGCCACCGGGCGGGCTTGGTTCAGGTGGTAGCATTTCAAAGCCGCTTTGTTGCACCACCGGGAGTTGCTTTCAGGTCTGCATCCCTTTCGGTGCGTTTACACTGGATGTGTGGAAGAAACCCTGGCAAGTTCAAATCATCGGTCTTCCGGTCCCGCTCTCCGTTTTGTGGTAGCTGCGCTGATTGTGCGGGACGGCGAAATCCTGATCGGGCAGCTCCGGCCCGACCAGCCCATGGCGCTGCAATGGGAGTTTCCCGGCGGCAAGATCGAGGCCGGCGAGAGCCCGCAGCTGGCCCTGGCGCGCGAGCTGGAAGAGGAGCTCGGCATTCAAGCTTTGATCGGCCCGCGTGTCACGCGCATCCGCCACAATTACCGGCATGGCGGGGCCGTCGACTTACAGTTCTTTGCCGTCCATGAATTTTCCGGCGAGATCCTCAACCGCGTCTTCCACCAGTTGCGGTGGGTGCGGCTCGACGAACTCCCCAACTATGACTTCCTGGCCGCCGACCGCTCCCTGATTCGCGATCTGGCGGCAGGCAAGCTGCTTTAGGGGCGGAACTCGGAGCTTTGGGAATCCGGAGCTGGTACATCCGCCGGAAGCAAATTGAGAGCGCGGCCAAGGCAACGCAGAGTGCAGACTTCGCCGCTGATGGCTGTCAACCAAGAGTAGGGTTTCCCAAAAGTGCCGGCGCAACCGCTCTGAGATGCACGATCTGCTTGCGATTTCCCACTTCCGGGTTCCGGTGCGCTCTGTTCGGCTGGCGTCGGGTGACCGATGCCAGCGGGAGACTAAGATAAGGGCATTCCTTCACGGCAGTGGAGTCCTCGATGTCCGACCCGGTTGACGCCGCACGGCAGTTCTATGCTGAGGAATTGCGGTTCCTCACGCACATGTCCTCGCGGGCTTTATTCACCGCCTTCGCGACCGTGCCGCGCGAGCGCTTCGTTGGGCCAGGTCCGTGGCGAACCGTGGGATACGGGGGATTCTGGACGACGGAGAACGCCGATTCGAGGCACGTTTATCACAACGCGCTCATCGCGCTGGACGAAGCCAAGGGCATCAACAACGGCCAGCCCAGTCTTTGGGCGCAGTACTTTGACCAGCTTGGCGTCCAGGCCGGCGATTCTGTGCTCCATCTCGGCTGCGGCACAGGCTACTACACCGCAATTCTTGCCGAACTCACCGGTCCTCAGGGCAGAATCACGGCGATCGAGATCGACGCCGGACTCGCGGAAAGAGCGCGAGCCGCGCTTGAACCCTGGCCGCAGGTTGAGGTAATCCACTGCGACGGCTCCGGCGGCCCATTTGAACCCGTCGATGTAGTTGTCGCCAGCGCCGGCGCGACGCATCCGCAACCCTCCTGGCTCGCGGCCGTCAAGCCCGGCGGAAGGCTCCTGTTTCCATTGACCTCGACCGGTGGAGGCGGCGCCATGGCGCTGCTGACCCGCAGAAGCCAGCAGTGCTTTGCCGCAAAGCTCGACTTTGGAGTCTACTTCATTGCCTTCAGCGGAGCGCGCGACGAGGAAGTGAGCACACAACTGGCCGCAGCTCTGAAGCGCGACAAAGGCTCAGGGGTAAAGTCTCTGCGATGCGACGGTCACGACAAGGACGAGAGCTGCTGGCTGCATGGCGACGGCTGGTGCTTCTCAACGCTTGAGCCACCTGTGGTAGACTAGACCTAGTCAAGTCGAGGAGGGCCAACATGCCAACGACAAGTTTCGTCAAACAGACCGTGAATATCTATGAGGCCAAAACGCAGCTTTCCAAGCTCGTCGATCTGGCCTCATCCGGCACGGATGTCGTGATTGCGCGCGCAGGAAAGCCGGTGGCACGGCTGACCAGCCTCGACAATCAAGGAAAACGGATAATCAATTTTGGGGCACTCAAGGGAAAGGGCTGGATTGCGGATGACTTCGACGCGCCGCTTCCCGACGATGTTCTTGCGCAATTTGAGGGACGATAATGCGTCTCTTGCTGGATACGCAAATATTCTGCTGGTCATTTTATGAACCTGAACGGCTATCGCGCGGAGCGTTCAAAGCGATGCGAGGCGCAGAGAAGGTGTTTGTCTCTTCTGCCTCTATCTGGGAGATTGCAATCAAGGTCCGACTGGACAAGATATACGCCGACCCACAGGAACTCTTCGAGCAGATTGAGGCCAACGGCTTCCAGGAATTGCCCGTCTGGTCGAAGCATGCGCTGCTGGTTGCTGAATTGGCGATGCATCACGGCGATCCATTCGACCGGCTGCTGATCGCTCAGGCTATGAGCGAGCCATTGCATCTGCTCACGGCAGATCCGCAACTGAAGCAATATAGCGAATTGGTGATCCTGGTTTGATAGGGCGGGGTCTTGGTGTAATAGATTGTTAGCCAAAGGGCCAGCCGTTCACAGCACACGTCCCAGCCACTTGCCGGTATGCGAGAGGAGATTGCCGGCAATCTCTTCCGGTGTGCCCTCGGCCACAATCCGCCCGCCGGCTTCGCCGCCTTCCGGCCCCAGGTCGATCACCCAGTCGGCGCATTTGATCACGTCCAGGTTGTGCTCGATGACGATCAGCGAGCCGCCGCCGTCGATCAGCTTGCGAAAGGCCGTCAGAAGCTTGGAAACGTCGTCAAAGTGCAGCCCCGTGGTCGGCTCGTCCAGAATGTAAAGCACTCGGCTGGCCTGCGAAGGTTTGGCGGAGGCGTTCACCGCGCGCACCTGCGCCAGATGAGCCGCCAGCTTGACGCGCTGCGCCTCGCCGCCCGAGAGCGTGGTAGCCGACTGCCCCAGCCGCAGGTAGCCCAGGCCGATCTCGTCCAGCACGGCCAGCTTTTCCAGCAGCTTGGTCTGCCCGGCAAAAAAGCGCAGCGCCTCCTTCACCGTCATGTGCAGCACATCGTTAATGTTCTTGCCCTTGTACTCGACCGCGAGGATTCTGGCCTGGTAGCGGGTACCGTTGCACTCCTCGCAGGGCAGCTCGACATCGGCCAGAAACTGCATCTCCATGGTTACTGTGCCGTCGCCCTCGCAGGTATTGCAGCGCCCGCCGGGCACGTTAAAGGAAAAGTGCCCCGGCGTGAGCGAGAGCCGTTTGGCCTCCGGCTGCGCCGCGAACAGCTCCCGCACGAGATCGAAGCCCTTGATGTAGGTAATCGGATTGGAGCGCGGCGTGCGCCCGATCGGCGTCTGGTCCACCAACACCGCGTCATTCAGGCGCTCGGTGCCAGTCAACGAAGTGAAAACCCCGGACGGGTCGGCGCCGTCGCTCTGGCCCAGCGCGCGCGCCACGGCCCGGTACAGCACCTGATGGACCAGCGTGGACTTGCCCGACCCTGAAACCCCGGTGATGGCCACCAGCATTCCCAGCGGAATCTCTACGTCCAGCCCGTGCAGGTTGTTTGCATGGGCTCCGCGCAGCACCAGCCGTTCCCGCCCCGGCGCGCGCCGCCGCGCTGGTACTGGAATCGAAAGCTGCCCCGACAAGTACCGCCCGGTAAGCGAGTTGGGGTTGGCCTCAATCTCCGCCAGAACACCTTCGGCCAGCAGCTTGCCGCCGAACTCGCCCGCACCAGGCCCCAGATCGAGCAGATGATCGGCGGCCCGCAGCACATCCGCATCGTGCTCCACCACCAGAATCGTGTTCCCCAGGTCGCGCAACTCCTTGAGGATGGCTATCAGCCGCGCCGTGTCCCGCGTGTGCAGCCCGATCGACGGCTCGTCCAGCAAATACAGCGCGCCCACCAGCCGCGATCCTAGCGAAGTGGCCAGTTGAATCCGCTGCGCCTCGCCGCCTGAGAGCGACGAAGCCAGCCGGTCCAGCGTCAGGTATTCAAGG
>JBEKDH010000067.1:0-20773 GCA_050014455.1 Occallatibacter sp. | reverse complement strand
GATCTTGTCATAGTAGTAGCACGGGCTTGCGGCCGCCCACAGGGCCCGCACCCGCTCCTGGGTAAGGCCAGCGTCTCCCAGGGCCTGCTTGACGTGGCGGGTGCTCTGCCCGGCCCAGGTCACGTCGCCAAAGGCTGTCGAGGCGTGGTTGAAGGCATTCACCCGGATGCGCGGATCGTGCGCGCTGGCCAGGAACGCGTAGCAGGAGCCCAGGCTGGTGCCCAGTACTCCGAAGTGCTCGTATCCCTGCTCCTCCAGCCAGTCCACGCAACAG
Organism: Occallatibacter sp.; assembly: GCA_050014455.1. Classification (GTDB taxonomy): domain Bacteria; phylum Acidobacteriota; class Terriglobia; order Terriglobales; family Acidobacteriaceae; genus Telmatobacter. The sequence continues at coordinate 20,499 of JBEKDH010000067.1, read as the reverse complement.
CGAACATCGACCACTGCCTGGCGGCAGGCCGAGAGCGTCCGCCCGATATTGGAGCTGACGGCGTAGTCCGAGCGCTCCAGCTCCGCGGGGCGGCGAATGTCGTGGTAGGGCATGGAGAGCCGCAGCGCCGAGACCCCCACGCGGTTGAAGATGGTGCAAAGCGAGTTGTGGCCCAGCCCGTCGGAGTTCCACTGCGGCAGCACCACAATGGCTTGCTTGGGCCGCGCGGGGTCTTTATGCGCGGGGGCCGGATACCAGCGGGCATTCACCTGGTCGTTTTCGGGATAAGGCGTCCGCTCCGGCGAGGTGAAGCGCAGATACTGCGCCGGCGCCAGCCTTCCCTCTGCGGCATCCTGACGCATCGCCGCGTCCCTGGCCAGGGTCTCCGGGCGCACATTGGTGGGAAACAGCCGCGGATGCCGCTCTTCGAGCCGGAAGTCGGTGGGCCGTTCGTACCCGAAGAACTTGTCGCTGTGGCGAACGAGAAGCTGATTGATGCGCACCATGGCGGCTTCGGCGGCCGCGGGGTCGCGCACAACCTCCGGGCTGGGAACGGCGTCCGCGAAGCCGTGAGCCTCAAGAAACGGCTCGATCCACTCGAATCCCCACTCCAGCGGACGCACCACGCGGTTCTCGTCGCGCGTGGTCAGCCGCGTCTCCCACTCGTACATCCAGCGCGCGTAGCGTTCCTTGAACATGGCTTTGATTCAAGTTTATCAGCGCGGGTGAATCGGCGCTGGGCGAGCGGGGCGCTATTGGAGCGCGTGCACCGCAGCCTGACAGACCTCCGCGAGCCGCCCGATGCCTTGCCGGATCTGTTCCGGAGAAGCGTTGGAGAAGTTCAGGCGCATGAACCGGTGACCGGGCGTATCCGAGAAGAAATCCTGCCCCGGCACAAATAGAACCTTGCGCGCAAAGGCTTCGCGCATCAGCTCGTTGGTGTTTACACCCTCGGGGCAGGTGACCCACAGGAACATTCCTCCCTGGGGGTGGGTCCACGTGAACCCCGGAGGCATGGTCTCGCTCAGGGCGGCATCCATGATCGAGAATCGCTCCCCGTAAGCTCGCCGGATGCGCTCGATGTGGGCGTCGCTGTCGAAGTCCGCAAGGTAGCGATGGACGATGCGCTGGTCCAGGCTGGAGGTGTGCAGATCGGCGGCCTGCTTGGCGATGGTCAACTTGCGCCGGATGCGCTCGGCCGCAACCGCCCAACCGACTCGGAGGCCGGGCGCTATGGTCTTGGAGACGGTGCTGAGATAGATGACAATGCCTTCGGTGTCCAGCGACTTGATGGGAGCGATGGCCGTTCCCGCGTAGCGCAGAGCGCCATAGGGGTCGTCTTCCAGCACGATGAGTTCATAGCGGGCCGCGATGGAATAGAGAAGCCGGCGGCGGTCGGCAGTGAGCGTAACTCCCGTGGGATTCTGAAAATTCGGAATCGTATAAAGGAACCTGGGCCTCTCGCGTTCAATCAATGCAGGCAGCGCTTCCGGGATGAGGCCGTCGTTATCGGTAGGCGCCGCAGCAAAGCGAGCACCATAAGTCTGAAAGGCCTGAATGGCGGCCATGTAAGTCGGACTTTCGGTGAGAACGCAGTCTCCCGCATCGAGAAAGATCTTCCCGGTTAGATCGAGCGGCTGCTGGGAGCCGGTGGTAATGAGAATATCTTCGGCCGAGCAGTCGATCCCGCGCCTGCGGGATTCCGCCGCGAAGGCCTCGCGCAGCGGAGGAAAGCCCTCCGTGGGGCTGTACTGAAGCGCCGCGGCGCCGCTCTCGCTCAAGACCCGCCCGGCAGCGGCGAGTATGTCGTCCACGGGAAACAACTCCGGCGCGGGAAGGCCGCCGGCGAAGGAGATGATCTCCGGCTGCTCGGTGACCTTGAGAATCTCGCGTATGGTCGAGGTGCGCACGGTGTCCATCCTGCGCGCGAACCTGGTGTTCATGTCCTTTCCTTTCAATGGATCGCGGATCTTCGCTGCCGGCGCTTCCACACCGGCGCCTGTCGAATGAGTTTAACAGCCTGGCCGCTGCAAGACTGTGATGGCGGCGCGAGCAACGCGCGGGAGCGCGAAAAGGATGGGGCGCTCTAGGTTTCTGACCATGCGATTTCGTACCTGGCGATTGGGTGCTGAGGATCCCACCCTAGCCGCAAAGACAAGTGCGCGGCGAGGGTGGGGCACCCATTCGAACAAATCGCGTAGAATCGGAGATACATCGGGGCCGCGCACCCGCCACTTCCGGCAGCCCTAAGCACGATGATCCTTCTCGATCCAGATTTGGAGCCCGACCCCGCGCCGAAGGCAACTTCGTCGAAGCGGGCGGCTGCGCCTGCCCCTTCGGCGACTCCGCGCAAATTCAGTCTGCCCTCCGCGCGCACGCTGGTGCGGTTTCTGGCGGCTGCACAGGCTGCCGTGCGGCTGAAGGGCGAGGTTACCGTGCTGCTGACCACCGATGCGGCCATCCGCAAGCTCAATCGCCGGTTTCGCGGCATGAACAAGGCTACCGATGTGCTGTCATTTCCAGCGGAAGGCCCGCTCCCGGGTTCGTCCGCCGAAGAGATAGCCGGCGATCTGGCCATTTCTGTGCCGACAGCGTTGCGCCAGGGCACGGAACAGGGCCACTCGCTCTCGACGGAGATCAAGGTGCTGATTCTGCATGGACTGCTGCACCTGGCCGGATGCGACCACGAGGCCGACGCGGGGCAGATGGCGCGGCGCGAGCGGCTGCTGCGCGGGCGGCTGGGGTTGCCGCAGGGGCTGATCGAGCGCATGGAGATTGCAGCCCAACCGCCCCGGAGGGGCGGATCGGGAATAGCCCAGGGCAAGCGTAGCGCGGCCCTGGGAATGCTAGCGGAAAATGTGTCTGCGCCCCGGAGGGGCGCCGCGAAATCCTCGCACGCGAACGCCAGCCGGAGCGTCCATCCATGAGCGCGCTGGCCATTGCGATGGTGCTTTTGCTGGCCGCGGTGGAGACGCTGGCCAGCTACATCAGCCGTGTCTACTCCGAGTTCGGCAAGATCCTGGCGCGCGAGATCGAGGAGAACCTGGACGCCTGGGAGGAGCTGATCGAGCCGCAGCTAGGCCTGACCCGCCAGCACGCCGCCATCTGCGCGGCCGTTTTGCAGCAACTGGCGCTGGGCATCATCGCGCTGGAGTTCGGCGCGGTGCTCTTCGATCGCGCTCCGCATCTGGCCCGGCCAACGTACGGGGAGATCGCGCAGGCCGTGCTCGGCGTGGTGCTGGTGGTGGTCTTCTGCAACCTGTTTCTGCCGTCGGTGCTCTTCAACCGCACCCGCGGCCGCTGGGTAAAGCCGCTGGTGTGGCCCATCCGCCTGCTGCTGTGGTCAATGACTCCCATCACCGTCTTTGTGCGCTTCTTCTTCAGCGTGGCCTCGCTGGCAGAGGAGCAGGCCACCCCCGAGGAAGAGACGTCGGTGGATGTGGAGGCACTGCTCGAAGCCGGCGAAGAGGAGGGCATCCTCGAAGAAAGCGACATCGACCTGGTCCGCTCCGCCGTGGAGTTTGGCGACAAGCTGGTCCGCGAGGTGATGACCCCGCGCCCCGAGGTCTTTGCGGTGAGCGATGCGACGACCCTGGAAGAGTTCCTGACCGAACTGCGCGAGCACAACTTCTCTCGCGTGCCGGTGTATGCCGGATCGCTGGACAGCGTGACCGGCATCGCTTTTGCCCACGACCTGCTGCAGATCTCCGACGAGGAGGCCCGCACCCGCACCGTCGCCAGCATCCAGCGCCCGGCGGTCTTTGTTCCCGAGACCAAGCGCGGCTACGAGCTGCTGCGCGAGATGCAGCGCGAGAAGCAGCACATGCGCATCGTCATCGACGAGTACGGCGGCGTCTCCGGGCTGGTCACCATCGAGGACCTGCTGGAGCAGATCGTGGGCAACATCCGCGACGAGCACGAGGTGGACGCTTCCATCGAGGAGCCGCAGCGCGAGCAGGGCGGCGTCTGGCTGGTTCCCGGCAACTTTCCCGTGGATCAGTTGGCGGACCTTTTCGGCGAGCAGGCCGGCCTGTCAGAGCTGGACGATGCCTACGAAGCTACGACCCTGGGCGGGCTGGTGAGCGAGATCGAGGGCCGCATTCCGCTGCCCGGCGAGGTGGTGCTGTTGGATGCCATCGGCCTGCGCATGGAGGTGGTGGCTTCGACCGACCGGCGCGTGGAGAGGCTGCGAGTATTTCCGCCGGTCCCGGTCGAGCCAGCGTCCTCGTGAGGTTGCGCCGCGGTTGGCCATACCTGTAGCTTTATCGCCGCGCTTTCCAGGCGCGCCACTCATCCGCTGTAATCTCCCAAACCTCAGACGGCAAGCGGCCGGAGACATAATCTTTCTCGATCAGGCCGACCAGGCGCATTCCCTGTTTCTCGGATATTCGCCGCGAAGCGGTGTTGGCGGCAGCCTTGGTAACTCGGAGAACCGGGAAGCCGAGGGTCTCAAACCAGAAGTCGTTAGCCCACTCGCAGGCCTCGCTCATCAGCCCCTGGCCTTGCCATGGCGCGCCTAGCCAGAAGCCGCGATTGCCCTCTTCGCTCTTCATCAGGTTGAGGTAACCGATCAGTTGCGCCGGTTCGCTGCGCAGGCGGAGGGTCCAGTGCCAGGCTTCTCCGCGCTCCATCTGGGGCAGCGCAATTTCGCGGCAATAATGGAGCGCAGCATCGGGCGGGTAGGGCCAGGGCACGCGGCTCTGCAAATACTGAACGATCTCCCAGCGAGGAAAGAGCTCCTGAATGGCAGGCGCATCGGCCATCTCCAGCGGGCGGAGGATGAGGCGCTCGGTTGTGCCTGAGGGGATCATAGGGCGATGATAGCAACGCCTGAGCAGCGAATCCGCGATAATGGAGATGCAGGAGAATGAAAACCCTTTGAAATCTGGATTTGTCGCCATACTGGGCCGGCCCAACGCCGGCAAGAGCACGCTGCTGAACGCCCTGACGGGCGAGAAGGTGGCCATTGTCTCTACCAAGCCGCAGACCACCCGAAACCGTATCACTGGGGTGGTGGAGGTTCCGGCGCGCAAGGGTGTCCATCCAGCGGCGCAGATTGTCTTTGTGGATACGCCCGGAGTGCACAAGCCCGGCTCGCACCTCGATCGCCGCATGTTGCAGGAGGTCTACGAGGCTCTGGAGACCCGGGATGTGGTTTTGGTGCTGATGGACGCCACGCGCCGGGTGCAGCTGGAAGCGGTGGCGCAGCCGGGCGTCGCGGTAGGCGAGGGCTTCGATTCCCAGGTCCCAGAGTCGGGATCTGGGATCTCAGACCCGCCCGCTTCAAACTCCAAGCACGAGCGCACCAACTGGGCCAGCGAAGATGAGTTTCTCTTTGGATTGATCCGCAAGCTCGACTGCCCGGTCTTTCTGGTGCTCACCAAGATCGACCTGATTCCCAAAGACCATCTGCTGCCGCTGATCGAAACGCTCACCCGCCAGTACAACTTCGCCCAGATCATTCCGGTGAGCGCCCGCAAGCGCGACGGGCTCGACATCCTGGTCCGCAAGATTGTCGAGGCGCTGCCTACGGGCGAGCGCTTTTACCCCAAGGAGCAGTACACCGACCAGCCGCAGCGCTTCATGGTGGCCGAGCTGATTCGCGAGAGCATTCTGGCGGCGACGGGCGAAGAGGTTCCTTACTCTTCGGCGGTGGTGATTGAGCGATTCGAGGAGCCTCAGCCGTTTGTTCCGCGGAAGAAGGGCGCAATTCCCGCACGCGCTCCACTCACCCGCATCGTAGCGGCCATCTATTGCGAGCGCGCCGGGCAGAAAGCGATCCTGATCGGCAAGGGCGGCGTCAAGCTGAAGGAGATCGGCACGGGCGCGCGGCGGCAGATCGAGTCGCTGCTGGGGACGCGCGTGTATCTCGAACTGCGCGTCATCGTCGAGCCCAACTGGCGCGAGTCGAAAAGCTTTGTCGAGTCCCTCGACTGGCGCAACCAGTTGGAACGGCTGGCCGGAGATCAGATCACAGAGAAGCACTTGGGCGAGGACGAATAGAGACGGCTCCGAATTTCTCTCAAACCCGGTTACACTGTTCTCCAGATGCTTAAGGAGGGCCAAGTGAACCCAACCCACACCTTCGATCCCCGCATTGACGCCTACATCGCCAGGTCCAAGCCGTTCGCGCAGCCCATCCTCCTGCATCTCCGCGAACTGGTCCACAAGGCATGTCCCGGCGTCGTGGAAACCATGAAGTGGAGCCGTCCCTTCTTTGAATACAAGGGCGTCATCCTGGCGAATATGTCCGCCTTCAAAGAGCACTGCAGCTTTGGCTTCTGGGGCCAGGAAATTGCCGCGGTTCTGCGCGAAGCAAAGGTTCTGCAGCCGGACGCAATGGGTTCGCTTGGACGCCTCACTCGCATTGAAGATCTGCCCTCGAATGAGCAGATGCTCGGTCTGATTTGTCAGGCCGCAGCGTTCATTGACTCCGGCAAGTACACCAGCCCAGTAGCCGCCCACCAAAGGGTTGTCAAAGCTCCCGCAAGGGCAGTCGAGGCGCCTCCGGAGTTCACGAAGGCGCTCAAGGCCAACAAGAAAGCCTCCGCGGCCTTCGCCGCATTCAGCCCCAGTTGCAAACGGGAATACGTCGAATGGATCGCCGATGCCAAGCGTGCCGAAACCCGCGACAAGCGCATCGCCACCGCAATGGATTGGATCAGCGAAGGCAAACAACGGAATTGGAAATACCAGAACAGCTAACGCTCGGCTTCCCGAGCAAATCGCGGGAAGGCATTTGAGCAAGGACGGCTAGTTGGGTTGTTTGCGAGGGTCAGGACTGGATGCGTTAGATGAGAGGTCACTTTCCCGTTTCGATGCGAGTCCTTCTGCCTTGCTCCCTGCTTGCCGTGGCATTTCAGGTTATTGCTCAGCAGCCAAGTTCCGAAAATGTTCAAGAGGTCAAAGTGATCCTTGGGGTCTTGGAGGATCATCCCGGCAACTTCTCTGGCGATGCGGACTTTCGAGTGGTCCGGGCAGTGTTCACGAAACTGGGAAATGAATGGCGACCATTTCCGACTGATTGTTCCAACATGGAATGCTTGAAGTTACTTCCAAGATCATATCCCCAGGAGGTTACCTGGACGGTTGCTTTCGACGGAAGGAGCTTGGGCCGTGTAGCGACTCGTACACCGAGAGCATTTGATTCCTATGCCGATGTCGGAATCGAGAGGATGACGACCAACAAGCCGGTTCCAACTGTCGGCAAGAAATCGAAAGAGTACTCTGGCTGGCTTGGCGAGCCAGTCTATCGGCCGCTCGCAGCAGTGTCTCAACCCAACGTCAAAGATCCTGATTCATGGAAACCAGCACACCTCTTGTCTGAACAAATTAAAGCGGTACGTAAGGAGTTTCGCAGCAAGTTTGCAAAGGTCTCGAATTGTAGAGACCCAAACGAGAACATCCTGAAGCCATGGAGATACAGTGATGAAAATATCAAGGTCAAATCGGCCTATTCTTCAAATAGAGGTTGGTCTCTTGTTCAACTCGGTTTGGATGGATGGGGTTGTGACGGCCCCCAAGACGATGACAGCCCTTTTATCGGCCAATGGTATACCTATGAGCCGTCGGGCAAGGTCCGATTTCTGGGAACCGGCATGTGGCTCGTTGATGCCGGAGATTATGACGGCGACGGTAAGTCGGAGGTTCTTTTCGCGGTATTTGGCTATGACCTAGGTGGATACCGTTTGTTTTATCGAGACTTCAGCCAAAATGCGGAGTTTCTGTTTAGCTATCATTGAGAGGTAACTAAACTGACGGAGGGGGCGGGCCCTCGGTCTGCGTCTACGAAAGCATATCTCAGGCTCCGAGTCCCCGCCCTTGTGTTATCTCATTCTTCATTTCCAGATTCTGCTATTTTGCCAGAACAACCTCATTCTGCTCATCCACCGCAATCGGCTTCTGGCCTTTGTAGTCGGAGAAGTGGACGACGTTGTCGTAGGCGTCCTTGATGAGGTCTTGCAGGGGGATGACGCTGCCGTTGACGCGCTGCTCGTCCAGCAGGTCGAGGTCCACATCGGCAAAGATCATCTGCTCCTGGTTGATGGTGCCTTCGGCTGCGATGCCGTCGCGGGCGAAGAAGTAATCCGAAGGGGTGAGGATGGCGGCCTGCCCGTAATTTGCAGCCATGTAAGGCACCAGGGGAAGATTGCCCACTGTGCCGGTGACGGCCACGTAGATCTGATTCTCGATGGCGCGGGCCTGGGCGCAGTAGCGGACCCGGCAGAAGCCCTCGCGGCCATCGGTGCATGAAGGGACGAAAAGAATCTCCGCGCCGGCCTCGGCCATCACCCTGGCTACCTCGGGGAATTCAATGTCGTAGCAGATGAGGATGGCGATATTCCCGAAGTCGGTGTGGTAAAGGTAGAGGCCGTGACCGCGGCTGAGCTGGTATGGGCCGCTTTCCGTGGGCGTGAGGTGGACTTTCTTCTGGCGGAAAACCTGCCCGTTGGGGGTAAACAAGTGAGCGGCGTTGAAGACCTTGCCCCGCTGGAAGACGGGATGGGTTCCACCGATGATGTAGATGCCAGTCTCCTTGGCCAGGCGCATGAAGAGCGATTCGTATGCGGGCGCCAGGCGGGCCAGCCGGCGGACAGCGAGGGCCGGCGCCGGCTCGTTGATGTAGCTGAGCAACTGCATGGTGAAGAACTCGGGGAAGAGGATGAAGTGAGCCTTGTAGTCCTTGGCGCTGTGGACGAAGAATTCGACCTGGTGGGCGAAGTCTTCAAAGCAGGCAATGGGGCGCAGCAGATACTGGACGGCGGCGATGCGCACTCGGCGCGGCCGGGGAGTGCCGCGCAAGGCCTCGGCGGAGGCCTGCTCCAGGGCTGCGTGTTGCAGGCTGGCTTGCAGGCTGACCGAGGAGGTGTACTCGGGATTGAGCCACTCCAGCACCGTGGCGAATCCGTGGGATTCTGTATCCGGCATGTAGCCGGGTACTACGTCGAGGACCACCAGCCCGTTTTCAAGCTGGAAAGTGAGCGCGGGATCCCTTCGCTTGCCGTCTACCACCTCTGCCACGTATTCCTTGGCCGTCATCCGGCCGGAGACGTCGGCGTAGCCGGGGATGCGGCCGCCGGTGAGCAGACGCTTAATGCCGCTCTCCCGAATCCAGTCCTTGCGCGCATCATAGAGCGCCGTGCCGATCCCCTGTTGGCGGGCCTCGGGGTCCACGCCCATGTCGGCGCCATAGAGCGTCTTACCTAGCGGATTGTGAGTGTCGAATGTGCCCTCGCCGGTGATCGACGACCAGTTGGCCGACTCGGCATAATCGTCCCAGTCGATAAGCAGGGAGCTGGCCGAACCCACAATGCGCCCGGTTGGGTCCGCAGCCACCAACTGGCCTTCGGGAAAGACCTCCAGGTGACGCTCCAACTGCTCGGGCCGCCAGGGCGCCTGCCCGGGAAATGCGTGCAGTTGCAGCTGTATGACCGCTGAAATGTCGCCGAAGGTCATCTGTCGGATGCAGAAATTACTGGGTTGGGTTGGCGGCGTCGCCATGGGGTTCGTCTCCTGCGCCTCGTGGAGAGACACAAAGGCAAGTCTACCGGGCGACGTTTAACGGAATGTAACAATTCCTTCAATTCTTCGCTTTTTAACGTGTTTGGCACGGAACGTGAATCGCGGGAAGCGGATGGGAGCTACGCCCCCCGCACCAGCCCTCGTCCATTGGTCTTCACTGAATACATGCGGGTATCGGCGGCGCCGATGATGGCATGCACGGCGACGCCGTCGGCGGGGCTGGTGGCCAGGCCCACGCTGGCGCTCACGCTCAGACTGAGCCCGTCCTTCATCGCGAACCGCGTCTCCATCAGGGAGCGAAGCAGTCTGGTTGTGTGAGCCAGGGCGGCCCGAGCGCCGGTCTCGGGCAAGAGAATTGCGAACTCGTCGCCGCCGTAGCGGAAGCAAAGATCCTGCTTGCGGCTCAGTTCCCTGAGGCGCTGGCCGGTGCGGCCCAGCAACTCACTGCCCACCAGGTGGCCGTGCGCGTCGTTGACCAGCTTGAACCGGTCCAGATCGAGGAAGGCCAGGCTGACGGGCGGTCCGCCGCCGCCGCATCGGTCCAGCTCCCGGCCCAGCACATCGTAGAGATGGCGTGCGTTGTAGAGGCCGGTGCAGTCGTCCGTAATGCTCAACTGCTGGATGCGGGTCACATCGCGCGCATTCTCAATGGCGATGGCCGCGTGGTCAGCCAGAATATGCAGAAAGGCGATGGTGTAGTCGGTCATCTGATCGGCCCGCGGGTTGAATATCTCGATTACTCCGTGGGTTCCTTTGCGCCCGCGCAAAGGCATGGCGATAACCGAGCGCACTTTTTGCGGCTTGACGGTCTGCGCGCCGGTGAGCCGCGGATCGTGCTCCGACTCAGGAACGATCAGTGTCTCGCCATGCTCCGCCACCCAGCCGGCCACGCCTTCGCCCACCTTGACGCGCAGGTCGCGCAGCGCTGCCTGTTCTCCGCCGGCGGCGATCGCATAGTAGAGTTCCTGCTTGGCTTCGTCGAGCATCAGCAGCGTCCACAGCTCTGCCTCGATGATCTCCTCCATGTGCTCGATTATGGTTCGCAGAATGGCGTCCAGGTCGAAGCTCGAGGTGAGCGAGCGCGTCAACTGGTGGAAGACAAGCAAATCCGCGAGCGGAATGCGGCGCTCGGTCTCGTTCGTCATCCGTGGGCCCATGGGAGAACTCTCAAAAGCATTCTGTCATACCCCGCGGAGACCACGCCACGGGAATGGGATGTGCGCCGGGTCGATTCGCGGCAAACCGGCATTTGCGTGCCGGGCGAACCTTCCGCTCAGCCGCCTATATGCACCATCGATCGCGAGGGCTTGAGGAATCCGGGTTCGCCGATGTGATGCCTAGCTTCCTTACCCTGAACGGTACGAAGAACATAGGCGCGCAGTTCCGCGTCGCCTGCCCCGGCCCTGAATCGCCCATAAAGGTCGTGTTCCACCTGGGAGAACAGGCAGGTGCGGATCTTGCCGTCGGAGGTAAGCCGCACTCGGCTGCATGCGCCGCAAAAGGCCTGGCTGACGGGCGCAACAATGCCGATCTCGCCCGCGCCGTCGGCAAACGTATAGCGCCGCGCCGTCTCGCTGGCCTCGCGCCGCGGCAGCTCGACCAGCGGCAGCACACGGCCGATGCGGGCCACGATCTCAGTGAGCGGGACAACAATCTCCGGCGACCACAGGCGGCCTTCCTCAAGGGGCATGAACTCGATGAACCGCACCACCACGGCCTCTTCGCGCGCAAACTGGGCGAAAGCTTCGATCTGGCTGTCGTTGAAGCCGCGCAAGAGAACGCAGTTGATCTTGAGGGGCGTGAGTCCGGCGGCGCGCGCGGCTCGGATGCCCGCCAGAACCGCCTGAAAGCTGCCGGGAACGCGAGTGATCCGCTCGAAGGTGGGCGCATCCACGGCGTCCATGCTTACCGTCACGCGGCCCAGGCCGGCGCGCTTGAGAGGCTCGGCCAAGCCGTCCAGCAGGTGGCCGTTGGTGGTCAGCGCCAGGTCCAGCGGTTCACCGGCCAGGGTGCGCAGGCCGGCCAGTTCCCTGACCAAATCGAGCAAGCCGCTGCGCAGCAAGGGCTCGCCGCCCGTGAGACGCACCTTTTCAATGCCCAGATCGACGAAGAGCTTGATCAGGCGCAGGTACTCTTCGATCTTCAGCTCAGGGTATTGCGCGCCCACTTCCCCTGTCCGGCAGTAGACGCACTTGTAGTTGCAACGGTCGGTGATGGAGACGCGCAGATCGTGAATCACCCGGCCCAGGCCGTCGGTGAGCCGGCGTGCGGGAGTCGCAGTGGGCGAGAGAATCGGGGAAGCAGCAGCCATGAGCAACCAGAACCTGTCCAATTACTTTATCTCACGTGAAGGGTACGGGCTTTACTCCGTACGCAAACCAAGCAAAATCAACGCGGGCTTTAGCCCCTGCGGTACGCTTCTCGGGTTTTTCGGCCCAATTCGGGACTTCTTCCGAAGCCTGTCAAGTCGCGTCGGGCTTCCGATCGAGGTCGGGCATGCCGCTGAAGATCTCCAGGATCACCCCGAGATCGCGGTCCGTGCCGAGGTATGCAACCCTGACGCCTTCGAACTCGCCGCTTAGAACCACATCAATGCCTCGTTTGGTCTCCGTCGCCAGCATTTCGTCGAAGCTCTGAGCAGAGACGGCGACGTGATGCACGCCCCCGCCTTTCTCGGCAAGGAAACGCGCATAGATGCTCTCTTTATCGAGCGGCTCGATCAGTTCCCACTGTAGCTGGCCGACCATAGCAATTGCCAGGCGCCAGGAACGCTTGACCGGCTGGCCGTATTCGCACAGATCCTTCGCGTTGAATTCGTAGATCTTCCATGGGCCGATCCCGTACTCGTCGACGTATTCTCGCATGGTAGCGGCCAAGTCGCGCACCACGATCCCGATTTGCATGGTCTTGGTGAAGACAGGTTCGCGCATCGTCGCAACTCCTGCGCCCAGTTTATTCTTGCGGGTGCGGGCGGGAGAGCACCTCAATCCAGCTGCGGCGTTCCCTTGCGCAGGACAACGCCGGCAACGCCGAAGACCGCAATGATGGCCAGAGAAAGCCCGAAGTAGTAAGCGATGGGATGCGCCCAGCCGGGAGAATAGGTAAGATCCTGGCCCACCCAAAGCAGCAGGATGGTGGCAATCACGGCAAACTGGCCGGCAATTACCAGGAAGGTGTGACCCAGGTCGCGCCGCCTATCGAGCGCCTCCACCTGGTCGGGAGTCAGGTTGCGCTCTTCGGGGGGAAGAAGGGAATTCGGCATGCTTGTCTCTCCTGGCGAACCGCGCGCGTGCTGGATGACCTCCCGGCCCGGCCGCTCCTACATTCGATTCAATCATAGGATGCGGGGATGCACCAACCGGCGCCCCGAAACGCGATTCCAGCTTCCGATCCGGGCGATTCGAGTGGTAGCATGAGCGCGTAGGAGCGCATGGTATGCCTCACAGCGGGTGAATCGATGGACTATTTGGTGCAGGCTCCAAATCCCCTTCTTCGGTCGGCGGTTCGGAAGCTGTGGTATTGCCGCGCGCCGCGGCTTCCTCACCGCCGAGAACGCGTCTTGCCCAATGGTTGCATGCAAATCATTGTCAGTCTGTCCCGCGGCCATCTCACCGACTGCGGAGACGATGGAAAGGCGGAAGGGCGCCTTCCGCTGGCCATCCTCGTGGGTGCGCGAACACGATATGAGTTTGTCGACACTGCGGATATGGAAGAGCTTGCCGGCATTCTATTCGAGCCGGGAGGATTTCCAGGATTGTTCCGCGAGCGCGCCGATCTGTTCTTTGAACAGTCAATCGGTTTGGATAATGTGTTGGCTGGCGCGCGCATCGCGGAGCGGCTGAGCGAACTCCCATCCCCAGCCGAGAGGCTCAGGGCTCTCGAAGCGTTCCTGACCCAACTCTTCAGCCGCGGCGCGCACCGCTCGGCGCTGGTCGATCAGGCTATTCATCTCTTCCGGGGCACACCCATTAGCGTAGCCGAGTGCGCCCGGTCAGTGGGAGTGAGCGAGCGCAGGCTCTCCCAGGTGTTCTGTGAGCAGGTCGGCATGGGCCCAAAGATGTGGTGCCGGATACGCCGCTTCCAAACCGCCGTGCGCGCCCTTCACAAAGGAGCGGATGTACCTTGGGCGGAGCTGGCGCTCCGCTGCGGATACTACGACCAGTCGCATTTTGCCAATGACTTCCACGCGTTCTCGGGTATCAACCCCACCACCTATTCCGCGCGCCGCGGACCCTGGCAAAACCACGTTCCCATCCTCTAGTTCCGATTCTTCCAAGCATGATCGCGCCACCTATGGCAGAATTGCGGTCATGACAACTTTGGCGAAGAACTGCAAATCAACTGTGATCCCAGGGCTCCGTTATCGCAATGCGATGGAGATGATCGCATGGCTTTGCCGGGCCTTGGGGTTTGAGAAGCAGGCCGTCTATGCCGGTCCCGACGGCGTCGTGATGCACGCACAGCTTACCTTTGGCAACGGCATGATCATGATCGGCTCGGTCAACAACGGGACGCCGGCGTCGAAGCTGATGAAGCAACCGGATGAGATCGGCGGAGCTGAGACACAAGCCGCCTATCTTGTCGTAACCGATATCGATGCGATCTATGCCAGCGCGAGGAATGCCGGCGCAAAAATGGTGATCGATCTCGAAGAGAAAGTCCATGGCGGCAAGGCATTCTCCTGCGCCGATCCCGAGGGGCATATCTGGCACATTGGCACCTTCGACCCGTGGGAACCTCAGCAGGCTTGAATCGCGGGGTTGGTACTGCCGCGCGCCGGATGGTTTCGCGGAAGAAAAGGGGCGGGGTGCGGCCGGACTGTCCCGGCGCTCCTCGGCGCAGAACTCGTAGTTATTTGGGCGGATAGCCGACAGACTGCGCGTAAAGCGCGTGCTTTTCCGCGGGCAGCTTCAGGGACGCGGCCACGGCAGTCGCGTCCTGCTGCCCATGGAGGGCGTAGAACCACGCGTTCAGCCCTTCCGAGGCCGCGAAGAGATAGACGTTCTGGCCGATGAAGCCGGTGTCCACCTGGGCATAGTCCAGGTTGGCGCCGGCCACGTAGACCAGAGTGACGGCCGCCAGCCCGGCGGGGGGCGCGCCCATCCTGGCGCGCAGATCGCCAGCGACGACCGGGCGCAAAAGGTTGGCCTCGGCATCGTAGACGTAAACGCCCTGGGCGAGAACGACGTCGAGTTCGACCTCCTGCTTGTTCATGGCCGAGGGCGCCGTGCGGCCCAGCCCCGGCTTCGCGTCGCGAGGCCGGTTGACGCCAAAGGCCGCCCACAGCAGGTTCGAGAGCGTCTGCGCGGGCAGCGGCTTGTCCTGAAAGGCGCGCGTGGTCTTGCGCTGCGCCAGAGCCTGCATCAGCGGCATGCCGGCGGTGATTTCGGGCTTCGGAAGCTGGATGGGCTTCAGCTCGGCGGCCGCGACTGGTGCTATGCCCTGTGCGCGACCCGCTGGAAGCTGCGCGCCCCACGCCAGCGTCATGAGTGCAAGCAGGATGGCCGATCGCCCGATCGGCATTCGGACTGGAATGTGCATAATCCCTCCTCGAAGGATGCGGCTCTGCACACCTGCCTCCAGCGGTGTGCGGGATAAAGGGAAGAGACGACTGCGGTGCAACTGGCCTGACAAATCGCAGGCTAACGCGGCCGGAGGGCCGGCGAGGGCAGTTGGAGCCGCGCCCGGATAGCCGGATCTACTCTGACAGAAAGGCCACCGACTGCAGGGTGGCAATCTCGAAGGGTTTGCGGCAGCGGATGTTGGCGCAAGAGAGTTTTTCGTCGCGTCTTACCATGTAAGACTGCGCCTTGGCGAAGCGGGCGCGGTCGCGCTCATCGGCGCCGCGCGGCAACTGGGCACGCTTGCGCCGCACCACCCAGGTGACCTTGTACTCGGCCTCTTTGCCGCACTTGGGGCAGGTGAGGGCGTGCGACCGCTGCTCCGTGGTTTCGACGAAAAAATCGCGTTCTTCCACTTGAATCACTCTCCGCTCTATCGCCCCACGAACGAGAATCTGCTCGTGGAAACCCCGGCGCACTTTCGCTCCGGCGCATTTTATTCCATACTCATCCTTGTCATGAGGAAACGCAAGCCAGAGAAGTTTTCGGCCACCAAGGCCGTCAAGGCCAATGCCCGGGAACGCGTAGGCCAGCCCAAACCGGCGCGCGTGGTAGCTACCGAGCCGCGCACCGGCCGCGAGGCCAAACACAAGCCCAATCTCGAAGAGATCATCCGGCAGGAGGAGTAACGATGGCAAAAGCCGTTGGCGTAGGGGGAGTGTTTTTGAAGGCGCGGAACCCCCAGACCCTGGCCGCGTGGTATGCCAGCCAGCTTGGCATTCAGACGGCGGAAGGCGGTTCCCTGGTTTTCGACGGGCCTGAATCGGCCGGAATGACGGTCTTTGCCCACTTCCCCGAAGACACCGGCTACTTCGGCGGCGGGGAGCAGCAAGCTCCCCAACAATTCATGCTCAACTTCCGGGTGGACGATCTGGACGCGCTGCTCGTCCAGTTGGCGGCCGCGGGCGTGCGCGTCGAACCCAAACGCGAGGACTACTCCTATGGGCGGTTCGCGTGGATTTGGGATCCGGAAGGCAACCGCGTGGAGCTGTGGCAGCTGCCGCCCGCGGAGTAAGACCGATTGTCTTGCCTTGTCCAACGGCCACCCGAGGCGTGTATTACGGCTGTCAGACGCCTGCAAGACGCGGTATTGCAGAAGATCGAACTCCGCAATCCCGCCCGGCAATCGAACCTGCATGGGCCAATCGGGATCGCAAACGGGGTCGGCCTTCGACGCTGGCAACCCGAAGTCAAGAAGCCTTGCTTCGGCCGCGTCTCAACTCCCCTTGCAAATGAAGATGCCCCGGAAGATGTGCGGTCTTCGCACAACCCTCCCGGAGCGGTCTGGCGTATCGCCGGGCCCGAGACTCAAATCAGGTTTTCAAACCGCCAAGCCGAATGTGATCAGCCCCGGCCCAGCTTCCTGTGAACCAACGCGGCCAAGCCGAGCATCCCGGTGCCGAGAAGCAGCAGGCTGCCGGGCTCGGGAGTGGGAGCGTCTTTCACCTGAACGTCGAATGTGAGGTCGCCGGGACTGGACTGAGTCGGCGACGACGAAGGACCTTCCCAATAAGCAGCCTGAAGCGTAACCGCGCTGATCCCGAAGTCGCCGTAGTCGAGTTCGTCTGGGAGGTCCAGCGTAACCACCACAGTACAGAATGCATTCGCTCCCAAAGAGGTGGTTTCCGAACCGGGTGTCCAACTCGCCGGGCAGGCGTAGTCTCCCGGGGCTCGTGCAACCGTGTCGCCTGTGACGATATCAGTCGGGTCTCCCGAAACGTAGGTTGCACAATCGGGAGGGTCTACGTCCCCGGATGAGCAGCCGACCGCGTAAGACAGATCGTATACCGTGAAATCGTTGGTGTTGGTAATGACGAACACATGAGGGATTGTGTATGAGAATTGATCCTCAAAGACACTCACTTCGATGGGCTTGTCATTTCTGCCGAGGGGGAATGATCCGCCATCGGGGACGGGGATGGTCGATGTAATCTCAGGCGCCGTGATTGGGGCGGCCGACGCCTGCTGCGTCGCGAAAAGAAATGCGATTGAAATGGTTGCTACCGTTAGAACCCTGAAAAACAGTGTTCCCTTCATTGAGTCTCCAAGAGAGCGGACTTGCGAACTTGGAGCCGGCGCGAACTAGCTCCGCTTGCTGGGGGGCCGCGCCGGTCGCCCGATACGATCATCGTGCACCCTTCTTGCAGCAATCCGCGTTCCATTGCGACATGCCCGAAAACAGGGGCTTGCGCCGCCATTGGCCCGATCTCTGCGCAAAACTTTGCATCCATTTGTGGAAATAATTTTCCACAAACCGAAGCGGGCCTTCGCCGCGAGGCGCGCGCATAGCATGGTGTGTCTAGCGAAAGTATGACCTGTCTTACGGATGTTGGACGGAGTACGGCCCGGGCAGCGACGGCTCGTCGGCGGCATCCGCGGGCTTGCCCGCCTCCGCCCGGGCGGCGGTTCGCTTGGAATAGATGCGGAACTGCACCACCAGGTCCAGCAGCACCGGGACCGGCTTGCCGTCTTTGACGGCCGGCTCGAAGGTGGCTTTGCGGATGGCCGCGACGGCGTTCTCGTCCAGCCCGAAGCCGATGGGCCGGGCGACGGCAATCTCCGCCGGCTTGCCGTCGGCGCCGATCACGGTGTGATAGAGCGCCATACCGGCCACCGCATGGGCCTGCGCGTACTCGTTGGACTCGGGCTCGAAGGTGGTGATCAGTCGCGCCTTTTTGTCCACCGTATTCTGGCGCAGAACGGCGGAATCGGCGGGCCGGTAGTCGGTGTTGGCCGCCGCTGCCTGGTAGTAGAGCCTCCAGAAGGCGGGCATCGAGGCCTTGAGCCGGTCATCGATGCCAGTCGAAAAGATGCGGTCGATCGCCTCCCGCAGCACGCTGGCGGCGTGGGCCGGCGAGAGGGTGGTGGTAATGCTCCCCGGATCGGCCGGGCGCTCCTCAGGGGGGGCGGCCGCGATCTGGGCCTTGGCTTGGTCGGCGTCGCTCATCGCCTCCGGCTGTGCGGTCGGCTTCGCGGCCGGCGCGGCTGTAGGCTTTGCGGCCGGCGCGGCCGTGGCCAAAATCGCAGCATAGTTATCGCCCTCGTCCGGCTTGCCATGCTTCCAAAACAGAACCTTCCCAGGTGAGATTCCCTTATGCGGGGAGACGACGACCTCGCGGTCTATGGTGATCCTGACCACCTTCTTGTTGGGCGTAATCTTTACCCGGTCAACGGCCTTGGCGGGATCCTCATTGGGCAGAGCGCCCAGAAAATGCAACCCGTAGCGCGTCCCTTCCAGTTCCAGCTTGTGCTTGCCCAGGCGCACTTTGCCGACCTCGATCGCGCTCAGCGTGTAGGAGCCCTGTGGCGAGTGGCCGACCAGCGCTCCGCGTTCGTTGAAGGTGAGGCTATTGTCAAGGTATCCGCCGCGCAGGAAGAGCGGCTTACCCAGCAACTGCCGCTTCAGCTCCTCCTCGGTGATTTCGCCCGCTTTTTGAGGCTCGGGCTTGACGGCTTGCGAGGCGGGCGGCTTGGCGGCCAAGGGCGGCACGGCTGCTGGCACTGGCGGGGGTGACGGCTGGGCCGGCGGCTGCGTGGAATTGGCAGCGGGAGCGGGCGCTTGGGCCGCATCCGGAGCCGCGCCTTGCGCGGGCTGGGCCGCGCCGGGCTGCTGCGCGGATGGAGGCTGCTGCGCAGTTCCACAAAGACTCAACGCCAGCAGGCCACAGAAGGCCAAGGCGCCAAGCCCGGCTGTCGAAGCAGTAGACCGCACAACGATTTGACATCCGCGCATTCGGAGACCCTTGAGCGCCACTTTAACAGAGTTTCCGCCTTGCGGTCTGCGATGCGATTGGCCGGATTCCAGTTTGGTTGGCGGCGGGGTTCGACAGATCGGCGTGCATTCCAAGATGGGAGAACGGAGCACAAGGTGTTCCAGTGCGCCAGGCATGGCCTCTGCCGCTATAATGGCATTTGCTTCCCCATGATGCCGTTGAAAAGAATTGTAATTTCCCCAAAAAATGTGTGGATTGCGGGCTGGCTCTCGGTGGCAGTCTGCGCGCAAACCGGTTTTACGCAGAACGCCGGTCTTCCTTCAGTTTCGCAAACCGTGGTGGTTCTTGGCTCGCCGGTTCCGGTACCGCTGGCGGAGTCGCCTTCCTCGGTGCTGGTGATGCCGGTGGGAACCAAGGCGCTGTCGCTGGAGTCGCCGCAGGAGTTGCTGCGCCAGGACTCTTCGATCTCTCTGGAGCAGCGCGGCGCCGGCGGCGGACAGGCGGACCTGGTTCTGCGCGGAGGCACCTTCGAGCAGACCTTGGTGCTGCTGAACGGCTTTCGCATCGACGATAGCCAGACCGCGCACCACAATCTGGACCTTCCCGTCGCGCTCGACGCGATGGACTCGGTCGAGGTTCTGCACGGCGCGGGCTCCACGCTGCACGGCGAGGATGCGTTGAGCGGCGTGGTCGACTTTTTGACCGCCGCGCCTTCGGCAACTTCGCTTCGGCTGCGCGCCGGCGAAGGCAGCTTTGGCGCGAACGAAGAGTCTCTGCTAGCCGCCTTGGCGCGCAAGCGCTGGAGCGGGCGCCTGACCGCGGAACGCAACTTCTCCACCGGATTCATGACCGACCGCGACTACCGCAACGAAGATAGCTCGCTGGAGAGCTGGGCCGGCTCGCGGTTGGGTGTCTCGGACCTTCTGATTGCCGCGAGCGACCGCTCCTTCGGCGCCAACCAGTTTTATGGACCTTATAACTCATGGGAACGGACCAAGGGATGGTTTGCCTCGGGCCGTCAGGAGTTGGGCAGCCGCACCGTGGCCGCCTTCGGCTACCGGCGGCACACGGACGAGTTTGTCCTGCTGCGCGGCGATCCTTCGGTCTATGAAAACAACCACATCGACGGCTCCTGGCAGGCGTCCTTGCGGCGGACGGTTCCGATCGCGTCCACGTCCCTGCTGCTTTTCGGGCTTGAATCGGACGGCGACAGCATCCGCAGCAACAATCTCGGCCTTCACGCGCGCAATCGCGGCGCGGGTTATGCGGATGCGGATTTGCGTCCCGCCAAAAAGCGCTGGAACTTATCGGCCGGCCTCAGGGCGGAGTTATTTTCCGGCGGATCGCAGTCCGTGCTGGCTCCCCATCTGGCCGGGAGTTTTCGGCTGGCTGAGACGCTAAAACTCAGAGCCAGCGGCGGATACGGATTCAGGATTCCGACTTATACCGACCTTTATTACTCCGACCCGACGACCAACGGCAATCCCAACCTCAAGCCCGAGTCGGCTTGGTCCGGCGACGGAGGGGTCGATTGGATTCCATCCAGCCGCCTCTCACTTTCAGCTACGGGGTTTTATTCACGCGAGCACGATGCCATCGACTATCTTCGCGCCTCGCCCGCGGCGCAATGGAACGCGGCGAAC
>JBEKDH010000066.1:0-20829 GCA_050014455.1 Occallatibacter sp. | reverse complement strand
CAAACACGCACCATCGTTTGGCGCGCAGCCGCGCTCCGAACGGACAAAAAAGGCCCGTTGAGCGCACGGTCAGATCGTGCGCTGGGCCGTCCACCTGAGGGCGCGTAGTGGGATGGAGGGAAGCAACCTGCAAACGAATACAGCGGCCCCGCCAGGGACAGCGATGGCAGGTTGTCACGATCCGCGAGGGTGAACTATATTGTTGATTTTGTTGCAGGTTCGGCGCTGAATATGAGTGGGCGATGCCGACATTTGAGGACCTATCCGTCTTCAGTGAGTGCTTTGGCAATTCGTGCCTATGGGGATTGGGGCGTCGGCGAGGCCGGAGTGTCGAGGTTTGTACTCTCCCACCCTTTCCGCGATGAAACTGCGGAGAGGATGGGGCACCCGGCACATTGAAGAAGCAGCGTGCGGTGGAGGACAGCAACAGGCGTATAATTCGAGCAAATTGGAGCTGGGAAAGGAACTTCGTGCGAGGTGTGCAAATGGTCTGTCGATGCTGCGGTGCGCAAATCGACTCCCCTGGCCAATCTTGCGGAGAATGCGGCACCATGATTGACACTGGCGATTTGACTACGTCTAAACCGAGCCGTAAGAAAGGACACTCATGGCCCTCCTGGAAACTGTAGAGACCCGTTTACTCTTTCGTTTGACCCGCTTTTTGGCCTTCGTCGTGATTCTGGCTCTTTCCCTGGCGCTTGTCATTGGCGCGGTTATCTTCGCGGGCGATCTGATTCCAAACCAATCTTCTGATGTTTCATTCAATGAGATAAGCCGCGAGTTGCATCCTGCGCCTGAATCGAATCAGCATGGCTTAAACACATCGCAGTCTAGGGAAGACTCCCAAAGTTCACCATCGCTTGATCTTCCGTTCGTGCTTCAGCCTTATTTCAGCTCCTCCGATAATCGGGCAGTTCTTATGCAACACATGGAGGGTCTCGACTCTTCTGAACGAATCGAATATCTGAATAATTTGTCTCAGGTCGTTCAGGAAAGCAAGAGCAAGGGGGAAGATACGACCAATGTCATTAACAAGTATTTTGAGTTAAAACAGACCCAGATCGCTCTTGCAAAGGCTGACAGTGCGGCTAGAACAATACGTCAGCTCTATATCGCGGCATCGGCGTTATCAATCATGTTCTTAATTGCCTTGGCAAGTCTGATTCTCGTTTTGCTTGCAATTGAAAGGAACACGCGGAGCCATGCAATCACCTAGATGCCCCTGTCACGCAATCCACGGCGTTGTCCTTTTGATGCTGTCAGTTGTCTTGCTTGGATGCCGCAATGAGCAACGATATCCGGGGTTCACTCGGGTCGGAGGGGACGGGAGGGTATCATACTTTGTCGATGCTTCCACAATCAGGCGTGCCACAGGAACAAAGCGATTCTCATTCGTTGAGTTGATTGAGAATCCCGCAGCCGAATACGATGTTGGCGAAGCGATGGTGGACTGCGACACCCTGAGGTCGATCGCGGGAGAAGCCGGCCACTATGACCGCAGAAAGCATCTTATTTCGAACACGCCTGAACATACCCAGTCGATCACGTCTATCGCAGATTTCGTCTGCGCTGAGGGAGCGAAAGATAGAACCGGTCCAAACGAAGGAACCGACATAACCTCCATTGAGGGGAAGTACGCTTTCAACGTTATAGCGATGCCTTCGATCAAGAGCAAACTTACCGCATTGCTCGACGACGCAACGTTCAAGGATTTCTCGGCTCGTCTACAGGTGGCGGGTCCTGTAAAACGCCAAGGTGAATGGCTAGTTGGAAGTGGCCTTGCTCCTCACTCCGGTGGCTCTGACGAAGCTGCATTCGCGATTGATGTGAACTCTGGAGCGATGTTTGGGGTGATGATGACCGACGGCCACGTGTTCCGGTCATTTGGAGTCGATGACCCAGAAAAACTACCAGCCCCTCTGTTAGAGTGGTATCGAGAACGAGGCGGCTCTTTGCCGCATCCAGCCAAAGCAACAGAAGATTCTGAACCAGGCGTTCAGAAGGCCGGTGCTTCCCAGATCGAGCAGCAAGACATCGGGGTAAATGGCCCATCAACCGGACATTCAGAAATTGCAACTCCAAGATCGCCTACGGCGATGCTCACAACAACATTCAACATCCCGGAGCAGCAAGGTCAGCGGGATCTCATGCCGAACGAACAGCGCTCGGACCCTCAGATCGAGATGGACGTTGTACGGGCCCTCAACGCTTCAAATGCCCTGAAGAAGGATCCGATCATCGCCGTCACTATTCAAAGCGAGGTTACGCTCTCCGGGAGAGTATCGAACGAGCCCGCCAAGGAACTGGCGGAATGGACCGTCGGCCATGTGCATGGAGTCACCAAGGTTCATAATTACCTTGTCACTGTTAACCCGGCTCAACCCCATCTCAACATTCAAGAGCGGCAAACTCAGGGGTATATTGTGCCGAACGAACAGCGCTCGGACGCTCAGGGCGCAGGAGAGAATGCGGAGGCAAGCCAGCGCACAAGCGGGGAAGCTTATTTTTCAGGTATATACTCGGGAGTCGTTCATAATTTGACTGGCAACCTGTCATCAGCCATTGGCATAATTGCTCATGATAACGACGGTTCCATTGAAGGCTGCCTCGGTGTGCATGCGCCGCTTTATGGAAGTGGTCCGCTTAGGGGCCTGAGGCGAGCGTCTAAGGTGGACTTTGAAGTCAAGGGGGTTATGTACACGCTTCTGTTTCATGGCGTTATTCAAGGGGAGGAGATTTCTGGATCGTACACGGCCTCAGTGGCAGGACGTAGCCCAGAGGACGGGCAGTTCAAACTCAAAAGAGAGAAGAATCTGCCACCAGGGCCGATTGGAAGATGCCTTACGGATGCGGAGATCAATTCAAGGTAGCAATCGCCGGGTGCCCCATCCTTCTGCGGCCTAATCGCGGAAGGATAGGCGAGTATGTCGCCCGGTTTTCTAATCAGTCCCGAATAACGTAGGCTTCGGCTTCGGGAGCCTCCTCGCACTCCAGCTCGGCGGGAGGGCACGAGATTCCAGTCGCCATGCGACTTCAGGGTACCGATCTACCGTTAACGAGTGATTCGGAGATTACGAGAAAGTTCAGACATGTCTCAGGACCTCCAGCCATTGATGGAACTCAGCGACCGAAGAAGCGTTCTTGCCGAGATTGCAGGCGAGGTGCGCGAGTTTCAGGTTCTGCGGCCCGTAGTCGCCAATACTACTGTCGATTCGGTCCGGGGAAGGCTGTAGCAAGCGGTTCCGAGGTTTGATCTGCATGGGGCCGCCACACAAGTAACAGACGAGAGGCCTTGCTCGTAGTAATTCTCGTACATTGATGACGAGGTTGTCGGGGGCTGTTCGCTCCGGTGCGGTGTGTTCAAGGGTAGTCCCTGAAACGGCTACTCTCGCAAATATAAGGTTCGCGATTCGTTTCGCCTCGTTGAACATTTCACTCTCGGTTGCCGAAGCCGTCTTGTCTTCGACCTCCACCGAGAGGTTCTCTCCGGCAAGCGCAACCGGAGCGATTGCCAGTTCTAGGAGCGCGAGTCTTTCCTCGCCCACTATTTCGAGCACTCCACCACGGTGCGGGTACTTCCCCATGTTTGCATAGCTCTCAGGAATCACCTCAGCGGTGCGAGGATAGTCAACTATCTTCCAACCCTCCAATGCTCTGAAGCAGTTCTCCCATTGCCCTGGGTAATTGGTGTGCGCCCAATTCCAAATATCCTCTGGGATTGCGGTTTCCGTTAGTCGGATCTCTTGCGTATCGATTCGGATTACTGATAAAAGCCGAGCGCGATGCTCAGGGTTTCTGGTCGCAACCCCGCCTGTTCCTGTGTAGACAATGAAATCTGTATCGGGTCGGAAATCGCGCTGCAGTTTCAACCCGAAAGCTTCTGAACTGAAAGCCACTACGGGCCATTCCGATGATAGAGGCCCGTACTCAGATTTTAGGAAGAAGCGACTATCGGGCCGGGCGATAGCTGAGACTGTCAGCTTCGTTGATCCGGCATCATGAATTTCGGATTGCGCAGATGCACCAATTGGCCCTTGAGGCTGGTGCGCGGCCCAATCGAATTGCTTTGCTCGCTTGATCTCGTTGATCCACCACGGAAGGTCATCGATCTCACGCTTCCCATAGAACCTAAAGTATCCTGGGCCGGGGTCCCGTTCAACTTCTCGAACAATCAGCCCTGTGATTGCAGGAACGCCCTGGGCTTTGGCCCAATCTGCCAATGAATTCAAGCCCTGCTGCTGAAGGCTGCGGCCAGGATTCTGAAATTGGACCTTCAATCCAAGGCGCAGGTGAGCCTCGGAATAAGTTATGAATGTCTTTGGATCGTTCGGATCTGCATTTTGCAGAACTTGCAGGAGCAATCTGAGGAGCGCTCGGGCTTCTTGATCAAGTTGAGCAGTCATTGTCTTAAAGAGTAACGGACAAAGTATAGCGCTTTATGCAATCTAACGGATTTTCTATTGGGCCTGGGCCTAGAATCTTCATCTATTGAGACAACCCAACGCGCTCATCCGCAAGGCCTTCGGTCGAACCCAATCCGGGGTCTGCAGGATCAGTCCCCGAACGCCGATCACGCCAGTAATGTTTGGTCCGCGCAAAGACCGGATACTGAACGTGATGCCGCCGGACGTGCCGCTGCGGCCTTAAGCCATTGTGACACATGAAGATGGAGGAGAAGCAACATCGGGAGATGTTGCTTGTTTCAGCCGACCGACAGGCGCCGTTGCTCCAGTTCCCGGCGGGAGCGTTCCAGTTCCTCAGCGATGAGCTTTTCGTCCGGCAAGATGGTCTGGTACTCCGCAGCAAGAATCTTGTTGGGGAGATTGTCGAGGGTGTAGTGGGCCTCGGCAGCTCCCTTTTCGGTGCACAAGATCAGTCCAACTGGAGGGTTCTCGCCGGACTTCATCCAGTTCTCTCGGGCGTAGTTGAGGTACATATGCATCTGTCCTGCATCTGAATAGCTGAACGGATCTGCCTTCAAGTCCGCGATGACCAGACACCGCAAACGGCGATGGAAGAAGACGAGATCGACGCGGAACCAATTGTCATCCGTCGTTGCTTTTGGTCTGCATCGGCCGGATTTTCAGGCGCCTCTCTGCGCTGCTTTCGGTTCGACGAAGGCGCGTTCCGGCGTTGTTCGCCAAGTCCGGCGCTTAGCACGCCGCCGAGACCACGGCCAGTAGCTCCTCGCCCGTGAGCGGAAGCGGATTGGCCTGCATGCTGCTGGCGCGGGCTGCCTTCTCCACCACGGCGGGAAGATCGGCTGGCGCGATTCCCCAGGCGCGCAGCTGAGGAACGTTGAGGTCGGCGCAAAGCGCGCGCACCCATTCGACGCCGTCTTCCGCGGTTGCTTCCTTGCGGCCGGTCAGCAGGCGCGCAATGGCGGCGTAGCGTTCCAGGGACGGATGGAGCGGCGCGCGGGCCTGCAAGGCGGCTACGTTGGCGGCCATGCCGTGCGGCAGCAGCGCCGCGCAGAGCGCTCCATGCGGCGCATTCCACTCCCCTCCCAGCGGCGCGGCAAAACCGTGCACCACGCCCAGCCCGGCGTTGGCCAGCGCCAGGCCTCCGAAGAGGCTCGCCAGCGACATCTCGCGGCGCGCCTCACGGTCCGCAGCGTCGCGATAGACGCGGCGCAGCGCCCCGGCGGCGCGCCCGATCCCCTCCACGCAAAGCGCATCCGTCAGCGGATTGGCGCGGGCGCTCACGTAGGGCTCGATCAACTGCGTCAGGGCGTCCAGTCCCGTGTTGGCTGTTACCGTGGGCGGCAGCGAGTAAGTCAGCTCGGGATCGACCAGAGCTACTTTCGGTAGCATCATTGGGCTCCGCAAGCTCGCCTTGACACCATGCTCCGCTGATCCGAGCACGGCATTGCGCGTGACCTCGCTGCCCGTCCCAGCCGTGGTCGGCACTGCAATGAAGGGCAGCGGCGCAGCCGAAAGGACGCGCCCCTTTCCCACCACTTCAAGAAACTCCAGCGGCTCGCCGCCGTTGGTTGCGATGCAGGCAATCGCTTTTCCGGCGTCGATCGCGCTGCCGCCGCCCAGCGCAACAACGACGTCGCAAGCAGCTTCCCGCACGCGCCGGGCGCCGTCGCGGACCAGATCGACCGTCGGCTCGCCGGGGACGGCAAGGGCTTCCGCCGAGAGCGCCGAAACAAGCCAGGCCGCGCGCTCACGGGAAGAGCCAGTGACCACGAGCGGCCGAGCGCCGAAGCTGCGAACCAGTTCGGGCAGAGTGGCGGCGGCGCCCTCGCCGAAGACGATGCGTGTTGCGGTAGCAAACTCGAAGCGCATTGTTTCAGCCTTGTTCAATCTTGTTCAGCCTTGTAAATCGGGGAAGACGGCGTAGTACTTCACGCTCCAGCGCGGCTCGGCCATCATAGGCGCAACCGCGTCGCGCCATTTTGCATAGTGAGCGGTCAGTTTATGCGCGGCCGCCGCCTCCGCATCGCGGTAGATTTCGATCAGCACGAACCGCGTCGCGTCGTCCTGCTGCCGCACCAAGTCGAAGCGCACGATGCCAGGCTCCTGAACACTGGCGCGGGCGTTTTCGACGGTAGCCCGGCTGAACTCCTCTACCGACTCGGGCTTGACGTGTACATGCACGTGGACAATGTGCATTGAACCTGCCTCCGCCTCTTATCTTATCGCCACGCAGCATCGGCAAACGGGCACACCGCAAAGCGGACTTGGCAGTCAGGCCTCCGGCTGCCGAAACCGGAGATCGACCGCAACAGGCCGTTTCGCGCATTTGCTACCCATTTGGCTCAGGCCTGACTGAATCAGCCCTCAAGGCAGCTCATGACCGTCTATGCCACTCTTGATCGCAGGTCTCGTCTTTAACCATTGGCGAAACACGATCTTACCGATGCAGGTGACTTGGTCGGCGGAGCCGGGGTAAACGCTGCG
This sequence comes from Occallatibacter sp., assembly GCA_050014455.1. Taxonomy (GTDB): domain Bacteria; phylum Acidobacteriota; class Terriglobia; order Terriglobales; family Acidobacteriaceae; genus Telmatobacter. Next base: position 13,921 of record JBEKDH010000066.1, on the reverse strand, counting down.
GATGACAAGGCGAATTGTTTCGGCCTTACCAGAATACGGCGGCAGGTCGATCCATTCGTACGCCTTGTGCGACTCGGGCCACGGGAAGGTGAACTCATCCGGAAGGAGGGCCTGGTGGGTGTACCTGTCGTTGACGATCACCTCAATCGCTTTGATGCGAGCGGAGTCGAACCAATCCTGTTCCTTGGAACTGCAACCGGGGATGATGCCAACCTGGTCGATGTGGTCAGGCTTCGTGATCTCAAGAGAAAGGGCGTCTCCAATTCCGGGAGTGTGCGGGGTGTGCCATGCTGTGTCGGGAATGCTGGAAGCAACCTGCGACGCAGAAAACTCCGTCGAAGCTGCTTCACCGTGGGGGACGAAATGGGAATGGAGGTAGAAGTACTTCCCGCCTTCGGCGGTGTAGAAGCTCAAATTCTGCGCGTCGGGGTTGGGGTTCTCCTCGTACACAGCAATGGTTGAGAAATGGTTATTCAGGTTAATCACGATGTCGTCGGCGCGGGTGGGCTTCAGGTTACGGAAACTCCAGACAAACCCAGACCCCTTGCGGGGGAAGCGACTGGCGGGCGAGAGAATAAGACGCGATGCTGGAACAGTGACGGGCTCGATGGTGATGGTTCCTGATCCGATAGGACCCTTCCATGCAGCCGCGGTGGAGAGCACGTAGGCGAAACGATCGTCGCAGTCGTCCGAATCGTCGGAGTAGCCGCCGCCGCAGTATGCGTAGAGCGAGTCGTAACGGATGTGCACGCGCTTGCTTTGGCCCGCTTCGAAATGTACCGAGGAGACGAACCACTCCAACAATTCTGGGCGCTTCTCCGGTGGATATTCGTCGAGTTGGCCCATTTCGCGGAACTTGGCGTCGTAGAGGTGCTTAAACGGAGCTGGATCGCCGGATTCCGTGCTATAGGAGACTTGCTGGTCATCCGCAGTGATGGTGTAGTTCTCAATCTCCCGGTGCTTCACATCTTCGAGTTGGACGCCAAGGCTTGGAAATCCGGCGCGAACGTCGACAGCGGGGCCGGTGTTATGGAAGACGTAATCGATCTCCACCTTGGCGCGGTCGCGAAAAAGGCGAATGCGAAGGTCTTCACGCTGCATCTCGATTTGGGCGGTGCCGAAGGCGTGGAAGCTGCCTGTGGCGACGCTTCCGCCAGCGGTGCTTCCCCAGTTGGCCTGAAGGGGGGCGCTCGCTGCAGTCAGAAGAAGAGCGAAGTAGTACCAAGTTCTGCGCATGGCTAGAATTGCCTTGGCTGCCATTCTACGTTACGGGTCGCCCAACATACGATTCGAGGTCCGGTCACAGAGCCAGCATCAAAGAGGCCTGCAAAGTGCTCCTGTAATCCCTCTTGAGGGAGGACCTGTGTGGGGGTGTTTTCAAGACTGTAGTGGAAGCCTGCTACTGCTGCTGCCACCCCGAATGCATAAATGCTGGGAACTTGCCGGGATCGCATGCAGAATCCAGTGCGTGGCCGGCCCGAACAAGGCGCCATAAGAGCCATGGACAAAACCCCTGCAGGCATCAGTGGAATAAGCTGGCCGCGTAGTATGCCAGGATGATGAGCGCAAGAACGATTCGCAGGATGATGACTACCAGCCGGCGTGGATTCTCCGGCGTCAGGCTCCTCTGCAGCCGTCGAAGCCACAATGTGTAAAAGGTCCTTTTCGCCGGTTGACTGTTTCCAGCATTCACTGCTTCGATTGCGGGTGGCAGAAGATCGGTGAGGTACACCTGCCACTCCGGGAAGAATTCACTCTTCTCCCTGCGCGAGTTGAACGACATGCTGAAACGGCCGCCGGTTTCCTTGAGTCCCTTGAAGTCTCGCCCAAGCGCCTGAGCTTCAGCAAGCATGTACGCGAGGTACCTCGATACATGATCGTGCGGCAGCATCTCAAGAGCATTGCTACATGTTGACGTAACCGCTTCGCGGTCGGCCCGGCTCCAGCGAGGAATGGAAAGAATGAGGTTTGCAACCGTCCACATCGAAACACCACGACGCTGGCGCCAGTTGGATAGAAGCCTTCGAGCGGCCCGCCTCCTCTTTAACCCGATGAGCGCCCGCCCAACCTGCGCCCAAGCCTCTGTATTGCCGTGCAACTTCTGGCTTGTGTTTCGATTCCAGCAATCGACAACCAGCGTCTGAATCCGGTTTCCATTGAGGGCGGAAAAGACTGCGGCGAAGTCCTCGCCTGCGGACCAGGAATTCGCCTTGAGGGTTTCAAGCACCTTGCGCATGCGGCGGTTGACAAAGCTGAGCCGGGTTCTTTTGAGCCACAATGGCGCGCCGCTCCTTCTCGCGAGGACACTCGCGGCGAACCGCTCCAGAGCCTGGCGGGCTGGCTGCCTGCCCGACTGAAGCTGCGCGAAGAACTGGTCCTCGAATCTGTCGGTCAGGCCGGCTGCCGAGAGCCTGTCCCACACAAAGTTGCAGGGCCAGGCGTCCCGCTCTTCCGGCCGGAAACAGACAGAAAGCGCTGTTTCGAATGCGCCGGCCTCGCGCCTGGCTCGCAATTCCACTTCGACCATTCGAGCCTGAACGTACACATTTTTGGCGTAGGTTTGCGGAAGCCCACGCAAGGTGGAGTCTGCCTCTGACAATCGCTGCGTCCGGCTAAGCATGTCGTACCTACGCAGGTGCAGGTCGAGATTGTCCGGGAAGTCCGCAAGCAGTTGGGTCCACTCCGACTCCAGTACAGACGAATCGGCCCTAGCCTGCTCGAAGAGAATCGCGCGGCGGGTTCGAAAGCCGACGTCGGCGATCAGCTGCGGTGGAATCTTTTCGAGTGCTGAGCGGGCGAGCGTCCAGTCCTTATCTTCCTCAAGCCAGCTCAGGAGCAGATTCCAACCCCAGGTGTAACCAGGCTGACTGCGAAGCAGATCGATCAGGTCTTCGACGGCTTCCTTGCGCTTTCCGGAGTTTCGTTTGAGCCACGCGCGGCGGCCCTTTGTCGGCGTCGGGTCAGAGAGCTTCGGTTCGATTCGGTCCAGGAGATCGAAGGCCTCGGCAAATCGCTGCTGCTTGCTGTAGTAGCAGGCAAGCAAATCAGCCGGTTCATAGAACGCTCGATTCAGTCGAACGCTCTTTTTCAGCGCCGCCTCAATCTCGCCGGAACTCGCAAACTGTGGAGCGTTCTCGAGGGCCTTTGCGAGAAGCAGCCAGAGGTACGCTCCGTCAGGAAACTCGCCAACACCGGCCCGCGCCGCATTGACCGCTTCGGTGTGCATTCCCATCCGTTCAAAGAACGAGATCGCCCGCTCAACCATGCGGACATTACGTGGAAAGAGTTCAAGCCCGCGTTGGAGAATTGCAGCGGCCTCGGGCCCGCGTCCGTCACCGATCAACATCTCCGCCTTAATTTCGTAAGGCTGTGTAAGTTGAGGATCCTGCGCTTGAACCCTGTCGAGGCTTCGGAATGCTTCCTCCGGGTTGCCGCTGCGCTGTTCCATCCAGGCCAACTGGATTAGCGCCGACGTGTCGTTCGGGATATGAGCGACGAGATCCCTGAAGGCGAGTCTGGCCCCGCCGTGATCCCCCATCTTCGACCACGCCCGTGCAAGCGAAAAACGCAGGCCAGAGTGGTATGGAAAACGCGCAACAGCGGGCTGGAGCATTTCCAAAGCGCGCCGCGCATCGGATCGTCCGTGTCCGTGGTCGAGAAGCAGATCGGCCATTGCTTCCACCACATTCGGGTCATTCGGACGCCGACTCATCCAGAAGTTGACTGAGGCTTCCGCCTCGCGCACGCCAAACCGGCCTGCAAGCAGACCGGCGACCTCGGGCGCATTGGGCAAGAATCCGGGAATGACCAGGTAAAGCGTTTCAAGCGTCTTCCAGAGCTGCTGCTGCTTCTCGCGCGAGCAGCGCTCCGACGCGCTCCAGATTCGGCGGAACGAATAGATGCCGGTTGGTTCCAGTTCAATCGAACGAAGGAACTGCGTCACCGACAGCTCCCAGTCTCCCTTTGCCAGACTCCATATCGCCACGACGCGATGAGTGGCGGCATCATCGGGAGCAATGCGGGAAGCCTGGCGAAGGTAGTCCTCGATGCGTGAGGCGAGACGCGGTTGCCGGACCGCGTCAACGAGTTCGTACTGATCGATTGCCGCGATGGCAAGCTCTCGCCACGCCCAAACATCGTCCGGGAAGCGACGGAGGCGACGGCGGATCACTATCAACTCGCGCCAGCGCTTCCAATTCCGTGCATATTCGCAGTAGAGGTTTTCGAAGTTCTCATTTTCCGGAAACTCCCGCATCCACAGTGCGGCTCGTGCTACGGCCGCAGACGTTCCTTCAATTTTTGCGAGATTTGCCAACAGAGCAGAACGTGCCTGCATGGACCGCGGAGTCTCCGAGCACCATTCCTCGGCGAATTGAAATGCCTGCACCGTGTGGCCTTGCATCTCGCTGAGGATCGTGGCTGCTTCGAGGTAGCCTTGCCTTGATTGGCCGCTGCTGAGGGCACGCAACAGTTGTTCGCTTTCATCCCACAATCCAAGGCGAGCCAGCAGCGGCGCACAAAAGGCCAGCAGTTGCGCCGAGTCGGGGTGACGGCCGATTGCATTCCGGCAGACTTCGATGGCCTTCTCCGGCCGGCCCGCGGACTCATGTTCGCTGGCCAGGGCCATCCAGGTGCTCACGCCGAACGGATTCTCGGCATAGCGCTCGACCCGGTGTTCCAGCCATGCGAGAGCCTGCTCTGCTCTTCCGGCACGATGAAGCAGATCCTTGTAAGCTGCCGCATAGTGCTCTTGATATGGAGCAAGAAAGGATGCGATGGAAGAAGCAAGCAGCGCTCCTTCCTCGTCCGCCTGGGCGTAGCACAGGTCGCCGACCGAATGCCAGACTCCGCCGGAGCGCGGATTGGCGCGAAGCGCTGACCGCAAGAGAATGGCTGCCTCGTGCCGCGTTTCGGAAGAGCAATTGAGCGAATCAGCAAGTTCCGCGAGATACCTGTAATGAGGATGTATCCAGTCAATCCGAGAGTCCACCCCGGCCACAGTGTGGGATTCGACAATCGATGTAAGAATCCCGCGTCGAAGCGCTGTGTTCCCGGTAGCCTGGCAAACTTCCATGAGCCGCGTGCGAACGGCCGGGGAGTTGGGAAACATTTCAAACAGAGCGCGGAACTTCCCCAGTGCCTGGCCCATTCGGCCTTCTTCGAGATCCTGGGCCGCCTCCAGCGCAAGTGTGGCGGGATGGTTGGGGAATTGCCCCTTTGTCAATGCGACGATGCTGCGTCCCGCCGCGGGTCCATACAGGAAGAGGGCTCTTCGATGGTCGTTCCAGAGCGATGCCAACTCAGCTTCCGGTGGTAGGATGGCATCGAGTTCCTGGGCGCGCTCTGCTGGTACCACGGCCAAGCCGATTACACCCATCGGCCCGGCACTTGTGTCGAATGCGCGGAAAAGGTACTCAGCGCCCCGGAACGACTGGGGATCGTGGGCCAGGAGAATGCCGGCGGCATGATCGATTCCAACAATCGCAACCGCGTGACCGGAATCGTCGCCATCCCAGGTAACAACAAAGCCGATGCCGGCATCGATCAGGCGGGTCGCTAGATCGACAGTGGCAGTAAAGAAGCGGGCATGGAATCCTTCCTCGCGCAGCCAGTCCGCGGCTGCCCACTCCGAGGAGCCTCCGAAGGTGATCTCCTTGGCAATTTCAGCGACAGAAAGATCGATTCCCATCGACGAGAGGGCAGAAGCGACGCTCGTCGGAACGCATTCCAAAGTCTTTTGAAGGAGCCGCTTATACGGAAGGATGACCGTCCGGCCGTGGGGGTTTCGAGCGAGATTCTCAAGGGCGGAGCGGTGAAAGGGAGACCTGGCAAATTGCGACCAATGCGCCATGGCCGCGCGGTCCCCTTCGAGTTGCGCGATGTCAAGCCAGATTCGTGCCGTGCCGGTACGGAATTCCCGATCTGCGAGGGGCGCAAGCGGCTCAAGACGCACGGCAAGGTTCCGGGCGCCGGCAATGGCATCGGCTCTCGCAGGGCCCTCCGACACTTCAGCGAGTGCGCACTGGTACCAGATGGCCGCCTGGACCAGCTCGCAGGATTGCCCCTCAGCGGCCGTACGAACGATCCGTTCGGCCGCTTCTTCGATCCTGCCGAGATTCAATAGAGCCGTGCTTAACCGTGGCGCGGCCCATGGAGACCGAGGGTCGAGCCGGAAGCTTTCCTCGGCGGCCTCGTGTGCGCTTTGCCAGTCTTCGGCCAGGCCGAAGCAATCGGACTGACAGCCGAAGACCCACGAGTCATTCGGTAGAAGTCGATGCGCTTCTTTCAGCAACTCCGAGGAGCGCTCGAAGTTTCTCAATGACGCCCAGGTGAAGGCATAAGCGGCAAGCCAGTTGGCCCGCAATCCCACATCGTCGCCGCCCAGGTCGGGCGAAGCCTCAAACGCGCGCAGTTCATCGAGCAGCGTCTGTCTAGGAATCATCAGGTGGCGGGTGAAGTAGCGGACGATCGGCCCGTTTGGATAGAGCCTGCGGGCGCGCAGCAGCAGGCCTCGAGAGAGGCGCGAGCCGCCCACGCGAAGCGCGAGACGCCCGGCGAGGACCAGGGATTCAGGGGTTAGTTGATCCAGGTCGAAGGCTGGCGACCAGTCAGGTTTCGAAGCGTCCCAGGCATCGACATAGCGATGGACGGAATAGAGAGCTTCAACCGTCTCAAGACGCTCTTTGGGGTATTGCACAGAGTCGGCGGTCGATGCCATGAGCTCATTTCCCGAGAATGTTACAGTGATTCGAAGCCCAATTATACCTTTTGGAAGGAATACGAACTTGCCACCCCGCCAGCGTGGCTTTTTGTCCTGACATTCAGCTCGCAGGAGCCATCAGACACCACTGGCGTGAGCGGTACTGCGCTGTAAAAGAAGCCGACTCCATCCGAATCAATGCTTCTGATTGAGATGCCGCTCCAGATCATCGATGGACGCAAGTACCTCGTCAATCGTCGGAATGGGGCCAAAAATCATAACGGACATGGCTTCATAGTCGCGGCGAAGCGCCTCAAACATTGCTTCGTGGGGTGTGAGCGCGAATGTGCCAGGAACTGCTGATGCCAAGTTAAAATCCGCCCGGTTGAAGAACATCAGCGCATGGCGAACGCAATCCTTCGCCATTTCTGCGTCGTCGGTAGCCTTACGGCCAATCTCCGACGCAAGCAGCCGGTGAACATCGTAGTAGTGGCGCGATACGCGCTGCCCGCCACCCTTCAGTTCGTGGCGTTGTTCCCACCACTGGCGCAGGCCGTGCAAGATGACAACCTTGTCCCAAAAGGTTCGGGAGGGATCGACGGTCGTCACGTTCTTGACGACCAAGTCAAGGGCAGGAAGGTCGTCCGCGATGTACGGCCTTACTTCTCTTGGTGTGTGCGGGTCGAGCGCCGACTTGGCTCCCGATTCGAGTTTGATAGCCCGGCGGATGTACTCATTCCCTGTTGCGGCTACCGTTGGATACCAGAGAAGCAGGCTCTGACCATCCGGGTCCGCCGGGTCTGCTTCCAGCCGGGCACGATCCGGAGCGATATGGGCAGCGTCCAGAGCGTGACGCAATAGCAATTGCAGGCGCTCCAGCAACGGACCATTGATGTAGTTCTGGCAGGCTGTCTTGATGGCGTCCAGCCGGGCGGCGCGTTTCTTGCCGCTCAGTTCTTCCAACTCGTTCACGGAAGCGGCTTGGCCGATGTCCTCTCGAAAGACGGTGATGTCGATGTCTTCGGAGAAGCGTTCTATCAGCCCGTATCCTTTCGAGAGCGAGGTTCCCCCTTTGAACAAGAGACGTGGGCCGCCAGCCTCCAGATCATTGAAGAGCGCGTCAAGCGCCCAACAGACCCAGAAGTCTTTCTCGATGTTCTGTTCGGGGGCGCCAAGGCGGCTGCCGGCCCCGACAAAGAGGTCGCGGCGATCTTCTTCGCTCGCGGCCAACACCGTTTGAAAGCCTTCCATCATCTGCTGCCTGAAACCTCTCGACCCTTATGATAGTTCCGCGCCCTCGGCCGCGCGAGAACCCGTCGCGGAGCCTTGCCTTGTTCGGTCTGCCGGTTATTTAGCGGGCCGGATTGCCGGAGCAGATCACGGACAGGGATGCGCATCCACTCCGGCAATGCGTGCAAGCCGTCGCGCAGATCATCCTGAATCGCTTGCCCCTGATCGGGGTCCTTGAGGATGGAGACAAGACGCTTGCGAATGCTTCCGTCGTCCGAGGGAAGCATATCGCGCAGCCAATGGAGCGCCTGCACGAAGCGCATGGCAGGACGGCCGGCCCAGTAGAGTCGGCTGGGCGCGGCATATTGGAAGTCGATGGTGAGGTTGCCAAGGAGGATGGGCCGCAAGCGCCCATCCGTGAGCACGGTAATGCGCGCCGGGACGGCGTCGGTCAGCCCCAGGTCGTTGGCTGCGGTCATGCCATCGACCACCACGCGGACACTGCCCTTGCGCGCCAGTGCGTCGATTACGGCGCGCGGATCGGGATGGCTGGGCTTTCCCGTGAGGCGGTTGGCGGTGGGGGTGTCGTAGAGTCCGCGGGCAATCCTGCGCAAGTCCTTGGAGGCCACCAGACGGTGGAGAGCGAGATCGACGGCGGCTCGCGATCCCAGGTCTGCAAAGTCGTCCGGCATCCAGACGCGCGGCCTCGTGGGAGCGAGGACGCGATCCCGGATGGCTGCTTGAATGCTGGTTCTGTCGGTCGGCATATTGGCCTTCTGTAAGAAGAATGTGGCAATCTTCTTACAGAATCAGTCTACACCCGCGTAAGAAAAATGCGACATTTTTCTTACAGAATGTCGTCCGCTTGCTTCGCCCAACTGAATTGGGGCAGGATGGCACGACTCGCTTTGCGGAAAAACGCGGAGCGTAGTCCTGAGCCGACTAAGGATTCAGGCAACTGCGCCAAAATTGCGCCAAAGAAACGGCATTTTGGGCATTCTGGCATTTCTGACCGCTTTTATAATCAACAACTTACTGAAACTAAAGGGGCTAATCCGGGTTCGACTCCCGCCGCCTCCACCATACTCAACTTAACTGCTCCAATCACGCTGATCATCCATCCTCAGCTTGTCCACTCCCAATTCTCCAGGCTCATCTTGCGCTGGGCAAGAGTGACCGTATCCAAGACAACACGCTCATAGTATGATGGTTGGGCAGTCCCGTATCGACGGGCGGGTTCAGTGGATTTGCAGAGGCCGCCGCCGATTTGAAGATCGCTTCAGGCTGGGGTGGATTCGCCCCTGAAAGGGGCAGGGGCGCATGGCCCGTTTCCGGTTTCCCTTTCAAATAGCGATCGAATCCAGAGGGTTTTGACTGTTTTGTCAAGTCTTGTATTATCATGGGTTTCAACTGATCCAGGACGCTTGAACAGGAACCACGGTCAGCATGGATAGCGGCGCGACAGTCACTCAAATCGGCAAATACCAGATCCTGGGCATCCTGGGCGTCGGCGGCATGGGCGTCGTTTACCGGGGATTGGACAAGGCAGTCGGTCGCGAGGTGGCGATCAAGACCATCACCGAGGCGACTGACGAGCTGCGCCATCGCTTTATGCTGGAGGCTCGCTCCGGCATTCTGAACCACCCCAACATCGTCACCGTCTACGACTTCGGCGAGCAGGATGGAAACCCCTTCATTGTCATGGAGTTTGTTCCCGGCGATACGCTGGAGAACCTGCTCAGAACCGGGCGCAAGTTCTCTTTGATAGAGAAACTGGAGATTGTCAGCCAGTTATGCGCCGGCCTGGGATATGCGCACCGCAAGGGAGTCATCCATAGGGACATCAAGCCGGCGAACATCATGGTTCAGCCGGACGGAAACATCAAGATTGTCGACTTTGGCGTCGCTCGCCTGGAGAACCGCTCCGGCCATACGCAGGCCGGGATGGTCATCGGCACCTTCCACTATATTTCCCCGGAGCGCCTGCTGGGCAAGCCCGCGGACGGCAGAGCGGATATCTGGTCGGCAGGCGTCATCCTATACCTGCTGCTTACTGGACGGCTTCCGTTCCCCGGCGACGATCCCGCCACGCTGCATCGGGTGGTGCGCGAACCCCATGACCCGGTGTCGAGCCTTGTGCCCGGCTCTCCCGTGGCTCTCGACCATCTGATAGACCACGCGCTGGCGAAGGATCCGATCGATCGATACGAGACGGCGGAAGACATGGCCGTCGATATCGAGGCCATCAACGACGGACTCAAGCAGGAGCACGTGGCTGAGGCGCTGGGCAATGTGAAGACCCAGATGGAGCGTGAGCAATGGACGGCCGTAAGACCGGTGCTGCTCGACCTTCTGCGCCTCAATCCGCAGAACACTGAAGTCAAGAAGCTGCTTCGCGAGGTGCAGGAGAAGGTCTCTCGCCAGCAGAAGACGGTCCAGTTGCGGCAATTGGTGGTGGAAGCCGATGAGGCCGTCAACGCGCAGCGTTACGCCGAGGCGCTTGAGATGTACTCGCAGGCGGCTGGAATCGACCGGGAGAATCCCGAGATCGCACAAAAGATCGAACAAGCTCGCGCATTGAAAGACAAGGCAGACCAGGTCGCCTCTCTCGTGGAGCAGTCCCGGGAAGCTCGCAAGCGGAACGATTACGTTTCTGCCGGCGAACTGATCGATCGCGCGCTTACGATCGATGACCGCAATACGGATCTCCGCAACGAACGCGCAAAGATTATTCAAGAGGCCGAGCGGGCACACAAGGAGCGCGCGCGCCGCCAGTACAGCGATGCCGCGCGCGGCCTGCTGGCCGCCCGCCAATATACCGAAGCCATTCAGAACCTGCGCGCGGCGCTGGAGATTGATCCGACGGATGCCGAAACGCAGCGGTTGTTCCAGGAAGCGGTCGATCGCCAGGAGGAGCAGCGGCGGCGCAAGATTATCGAACAGATCGGCACGGAAATCTCGGACTGCATTGCCGCGGGCGAGTTCGAGCGCGCGCTGGCCCTGATTCAACGCGCGCAACAGCGCCTGCCTGGCGAGCCGGTGCTGCTGCAGTTGAAGGCCGAAGCGGAAGCCAAGCAGCGGGAGCAGGTTGCAACCAAGCTGGTGGAGAAGACGACGCTCGATGTGTACAGTCTTCTTGTCACCAGCCCCCAGCAGGCTCTCACCGCGGTCCATCAGGCGCTGGAAGAGATGCCTGGCGAACCGAGGTTGATTTCTCTTGAAGAAAAGGTCGTCGAGCAGGTCAAGAAGGCAACTGTCGAGGAGACGAAGAAGGACTATCTGAAGCGGGCGCAAGCCTCCATCGACGCCAGGCAGTACGACCAGGCAATTCAAGTTCTGGATTCCGCGGCGATCGAGTGCGGCGAAGCCCCGGACATTGCCACCCTGCTCAACTATGCGCGCGAGCAGAAGCGGAAGGTTGAAGCTGGGCAGGCAGCGGCGAGCACGAACAAGAAGGCGCAGGCCCTGATTGCGGCTGGCAATCTGGAGGCGGCCATTGCGCTTCTGCAACCCGTCGCAGCGGAGACCGGCGATGCGTCAGTGGAGCAGTTGCTGCGCCAGACCAAAGCAAACCTGGCCGAGTTGGGCAGGCGCGTCGACGCTCTGCTGAGCCGCGCGCAGGCGCTGAGCGAGACCGATAGCGAACAGGCATTGAAGCTGCTCTCGAACCAGCCTCCGGAGATTCAACAGCAGGCGCGCGTGCGGGAATTGCGCGACCGGCTGGAAGCCGCCAAGGAGCAGGAACGCCAGCGGCGCTTGGCAGCCGAGGCAGCGAAGGTCGCCGCCGGCGCGGCAGTGCCGGCGGCGCAGCTAGTAGCGCCCGCGCAACAAACCGTGGCAGCGCCCGTGGCGATCCCGCCGCCGCAACCGGCGTACACTCCGGCGCCGCAGCCATCGGCGTACACTCCCGTACCGCAGCCATCGGCGTACGTTCCGGTGCCGCAGCCGGTTGTTCCTGTCGCGGCAAAGAAGAAGGGCGGCGCGGGTCTTGCGCTCCTATTGGTTACCCTTTTGGTAGTTCTCCTCGCCGCCGGCGGCGCGGGATACTGGTGGTGGTTCATGCGCCCGGCACCCGCTGTTTCCATGGGCATTCTTCAACTCAATGCCGCGCCCTATGCTGAAGTTGTGAGCGTGACCTCTCAACACACGGGCAAGTCTATGCCGCTCCCGGCTGGGGATCATTGGACTCCGTTGCGTCTCGACGGCATCCCGGCCGGCGAATACACCGTGACCTTCAAGGGGGCCGACGGAAGCACGCAGAGTCGGTATTGCGACGTGGGGATAATCGAGCAGGTATGCAGCATTGAACTGAAGCCGATCGACGACCAGGCGATCGATCAGATTGTCGGAGGGGCGAAATGAACCTGCGGCCATCCATTTGTATTCTCTGCCTCCTGCTTTGCGCTGTGCCGATGGCGGCGCAGGAAGCCGGCGGAAACACAAAGCAACAGGCAAAGGATCTGGCTGACAAGGCCAAAGGCGAGGGCAGCGACCGTGCCAAGCAGGTTCAGGATTATTGCGCGGCGGCGCAATTGGAACCCAAGGAAAAGAAGTATACCGATGCATGCAGCAGCTACCGCGAGGGCCTCATCAACGACGACACGGCCTGGCTGGCGGCAGCTATCGCGCTATACAAGAGCCACGATCTGGACAAGGCGGAGTCGAACGCAAAGTTAGTGACAAATTACGATCAGAAGTTATCCGGCCAAGCCCGATTCCTGCTGGACCTGATCAAGAATGAGAGGCTTCTCAACCAGGTGAAGGCCGCGTGGGCAAAGGGCGACTTCAACAGTCTCCTCTCGTCTGCGCAAGCGATCACCAATGCCGACTCAAGAGCAAGCGCCAGTGTCTACGTGAACAATGTCAACCTTTACAACGGATACATCGATCAGGCCCAGAAGCTGGAGGCGAGCAACCCACAGGAAGCGATAAAACAGCTCACCATGGCCCAGACCCTCAATCCGAACGGACCTGGTAACCCCGCTGGCAGGATCGCCGAATTGCAGAAGGCTATCCAAACCAGGAGCGCCCCGCCTCCGCCCTCGCCTGCGCCCAAACCCGCGGCCGATTCAGCAGCGGAGGCCGCCAAAAAGGTCGCCAAGCTGATGAGCGATGCGCGCGAGGCTGAAAAGCAGGGCAAGTTGCCGGATGCTCTCAACGATTACGCCATGGTGCTGAAGCTTCAGCCTGCCAATCAGGACGCGCAGAGCAACACTGACAGGATTGAGAAGGCCATCAAGAGCGATCCGGCGGCGGCCAAGAACGAACTCGCATCGGCTATCCGTTATTTTTACCTTTCGCAGTTCGACGATGCCCAGCGGGCGCTCAAGGACTACCTCAAGTCTCCTGAAACCGCCAAGAGCCCCGGCGCGGCCTACTTCTACCTGGGAGCGGCCTTGCTGGAACAGTCCATCCTGGAAACGCCGCAGTCGCAGTGGCAGGGCCCTAACGCTGAGGCGCAGTCGGCGTTCAAGGAAGCGCGAAAAGCCAACTACAGCCCAGTGCGAAGCTACGTCTCGCCAGCCCTGTTGAAGGTCTGGGACACAACAAGCCCGTAGGCTGCGGTGCCTTTGACTGGCGTCGCCCGCGCTGCGGCTCTTCTTCTCTTCTTGCGGAGATCGAGCGGAGTTATGCTTGCGCACTTCGTTTCGAAACGCGCGGAAATAGTAGACGCGCGATCCCCCAGCTGAGCCGCCTGATCACGCTTGGCTGTCAGTGCTTCTCGCCTGCCGCGTGACCGCGTCCATCGCGCGCTTCATTCCCCTGGAACTCCGCGGGGGATTTGCGCTGCGCCGCGGGCTTCTCACCGGCCTTTGGCATCGCACCCTTGTAGCCGTGCTGTGGATCGAGCCTGTTATCGACCTTTCCGTGAAAGTCGTTGGAGCCGTGAAACCAGGGGCCAACGCCGATGAAGACGCCGCCATTGAACCATTCCGGGCCGTAGTAGCCGTCGGGAACGCAGTTATACGGGGCGTAGTCGTAGTAACCGTA
>JBEKDH010000065.1:0-20846 GCA_050014455.1 Occallatibacter sp. | reverse complement strand
GATCTCCGAGAACTCGGCATCATCCCAAAAGAGGGAATTCGCCTGATTTTCTATGATCTGGACGCTGACAAAGAAGGCCACCCGATGTATATGTGTGCTGAAGGTGTGCTCCATTTTGAAAGAGAAAGCGCCTCTTGGCGCGCCGTTGTGGAGGAAGAAAGCTTGCGCTGGGTTCCTCGATCAGAAGTTGCTCAATGAGTTGCGTTAGCCCGTTCGATGTAACGACCGCTCACAAGAGCGGCTGAAACGATCAACAACGAAAGGCCCCACATGCTGCACACATTCGTCGCTTACGTTGAAGACCTGCCGGGAGTGCTGACGCGCGTCGCGTCCCTCTTCCGCCGCCTCAATATCAACATCAACTCGCTTACCGTGGGCCGCAGCGAGCGCGCCGGCCTGTCGCGGCTGACGCTGGTCTGCGAAGCCTCGGCCGAGGCCGGCCATCGCGTTCAGGCAAGCCTCTACAAGCTGGAGAATGTGGTCGATGTGGACGACATCGCCAAGGCTCCCGCCGTCACCCGCGAACTGGCGCTCATCAAGGTGGCCGCCACGCCACAAAACCGCTCCCGAATCTTCGAGCTGGTCGAGGTCTTCCGCGCCCGCATCGTCGATCTGGCGCCGGAATCGCTGATGATCGAGATAACCGGCGTGGAGAGCAAGATCGAGGGCCTCATCGAGATCCTGCGCGAGGATGAAGGCCGTATTCTCGAGATCTGCCGCAGCGGCAAAATGACCATGCGCCGCGGCCATCACGTCTCAAGCGTTGTCAAAGCCATGGGCGCCGGTCCCAATGAGCCTGAAAAGGAGGCCGAGCCGGCGGAGAACTTTGATGACATCGCCGCCCGCGAGCCGGAATAATGATAAGAGCTGTCATCCTAAGCGGAGGTCGCCGCGGCGACCGAGCCGAAAGCCTGCCCTGAGCCCGTCGATGGGAACCCGCGGTTGCTCTTCGGCGCGATGATGCGGGCTTGAAACAGAATCGCGGGTCTGGATGGACCGGCCCACTTGAAAGAAACCCAAACTCAACCAAGCAAAGGAAGAACCGAGAAAACCATGGCAAAGACTTTTTACGATCACGATGCTGACCTGTCTCTCATCCAAGCCAAGAAGGTAGCCATCATCGGCTACGGCTCGCAAGGGCACGCTCATGCCCTCAACCTCAAGGACTCCGGCGTCCAAGTCAAAATTGGCCTGCCCGCCTCTGAAGCGGAGTCCGTTGCCAAGGCGCAAAAGGCAGGCTTCGAAGTGGTTCCGGCGGCGGAAGCGACGAAGTGGGCCGATGTGGTAATGATCCTCGCGCCCGATCAGATTCAAGCCCAGATTTTTGCCGCGGATATTGAGCCGAACCTGACGGCGGGCAAGCTGCTGATGTTCGCGCACGGCTTCAATATCCACTTCAAGACCATCGTCCCGGCAGCGGGCATCGACGTGGGCATGGCCGCGCCCAAGGCGCCCGGCCACCGCGTCCGCGAGGTCTTCATTGAAGGCGGCGGCGTCCCTGGCCTCATCGCCGTCCACCAGGACGCGACCGGCAACGCCCACGCGCTCATTCTCAGCTACCTCAAGGGAATCGGCTGCACCCGCGCCGGAGTTCTCGAGACCACCTTCAAGGAGGAGACCGAGACCGACCTCTTCGGCGAGCAGGCCGTGCTCTGCGGCGGCATCAGCGCCCTCATCAAGGCCGGCTTCGAGACACTGGTCGAGGCCGGCTATCAGCCCGAGAGCGCCTACTTCGAGTGCATGCACGAGCTCAAGCTGATCGTGGACCTGATCTATCGCGGCGGCCTCGCCTACATGCGCTACTCCATCTCCGACACCGCCGAGTTTGGCGACTACGTCAGCGGTCCCCGCGTCATCAACGCAGAGAGCCGCAAGGCCATGAAGGCCATTCTGGCCGAGATCCAGGACGGCAGCTTCGCCAAGCGCTTCCTCACCGATCTGAACACGGGCAAGAAGGAATTTACGGCTTTCCGCGAAGCCGAAGCCAAGCACCCGGTCGAGATCATCGGCAAGGAACTGCGCGCCGCCATGCCCTTCCTCGATCCCATCACCGTGGAGGAAGTTTCCAAGAGCCGCTAAACACTTTGCCGCGCAGCATTACCCCGGCCCTGCAAGGCAGTCCCTGGCAGGGCCGGACCGTTTCTTTTCCAGAGCTCACCAAGCTCGGCACCGAGTCTCCGAAGCGCTCCATCCTCTTGTGCATTTAGAAGATTTGGGTCACAATGGTGACCAAATCCACAATGCCTCTTCCCATCGAAACAGCACGATTCGATGCGCTCAGGAAACTCGCAGCCGAGCGCTTTGGGCCCATCACCCCCAGCGAAGAGCAGGTTCTCCGCCTCTCCTCATCTATTCAGAACCCAGCTTCTTCAGAGTCGAAGGACCGCCCCGAGGTCCGTGCCGAGTTTTTGCGCTGGATCGTCACCGACAACGAAGCCGCCACCCACCTCGATGCATTCGGCCTTCGCGTCGCTGGCGTCACCATCACTTCTGGCATTCGGTTCGAGTTCTGCAAGATCCCCTTTTGTCTGCAATTTACTAACTGCACGTTCAAGCAGTTGTTTTCTTTAATCTCGGCGGAACTTCCAGCCCTTTACCTCATGAACTGTTTGGCGGAGCAGGGCATCTTTGCCGACGGCCTGCGTGCGAAAGGCAGCATTTTCTTTGTGCAACTCGAAGCAAAGCGCGAGCTTCGCTTGCTTGACGCTCAGATCGGCGGAGTCCTCAATTGCTCTGGAGCAACTTTAACCGCCGCCGACGAAGCACTCATCGCGGACAGAGCCAACATCGCTGGCAGTGTGGTCCTGAGCAACAAGTTTTCTTCCACGGGCAAGATCCGCCTTAACGATGCGCAAATCGGCGGCGACCTCAACTGCTCAGGGGCAACTCTTAAAGCAAAGGGCGATGGGCTCATCGCCGACGGAGCGAGAATTATTGGAGACGTCCATTGCACTGGAGGCTTCTCTTCCTCGGGCAGGACCCGTTTCCCGGGCGCACAGATTGGCGGCGACCTGGACTGCTCCGGCGCAACCCTCAACGCCGAAGGAGATGCGCTCCTTGCGGACGATACCAAAATCACGGGCAACCTGATCCTGGGCGACAAGTTCTTTTCGCGGGGCAGGATCAGTCTCACCGGCGCGCAAGTCGGCGGCGACCTCGACTGCTCCGGCGCAACCCTCAGGGCAAAGGTAGTCGCGCTCAGCGCAGATCGAGCAAAGATCGCTGGGGACATCCATCTCAGCAGGAGATTCTCCTCAGTGGGAACGATCAGCTTGGTCGGGACGAGAATAGGAGGCGCCCTCGACTGCTCCGGTGCGATATTCGGCGGTGGCGACTCACCCTCCGACGGCAATACCTCCGAGTGGATCGCCATACTCGCTGTTAAGGCCGATATAGCAAACGGCGTCTTTTTCACCGACAAATTTTCTTCTTCGGGCGCAATTCGCCTGCAAAGCTCGCAAATAGGGGGCGACCTCAACTGCTCGGGAGCAACCCTTACCTCCAGGAAAAACACCTTGTACGCCGATGGGGCCAGGATTTCCGGAAAAGTTCAGTTAGTGGGAGGGTTTTCCTCCTCCGGCACGATCAACCTCCCCGGTGCCCAGATCGACGGCAGCCTTGACTGCTCGGGCGCGCACCTGACCGCCGAACAGACCACCGTTTACGCGGACGGAGCTAGAATCGGCCAATCTGTCTTTCTCAGAGAGCGATTCTTCTCTTCCACCACGGTCCGGTTCAACGGCGCGAAGATCGGCGGCGATCTCGACTGCACAGGCGCTAGGATCGGCAATTTGGAGTGCAAGGGACTGCAGACCGGTGGCGATCTGATATGCACCGGAATCCAGTGGCCCGAGGCTGCCAACCTCGATCTCTCTAACTCAAGCTTCGCAAGGCTTCAGGACGACAGTAACTGCAGGCCTTCAAAGGGGCATCTAAAGCTGGATGGACTCGTGTATCGGGATTTTGTTTTGCCCGCGGGAACTACCCCGGGGATGGTCGCAGAGGATCGCATTGTTTGGTTAGGACTCCAGCCGAAAGAAGAGTTGAACAAGCCACAGCCGTGGATGCAGGTCGCCAAAGTCCTGGAGGCGAATGGGAACTCAGACGGCGCCAAGCGGGTCATCTACGTGTTTCGCCGCCAGCAGGCAAGCACAGCAAACCCGTTCTACTACTTGGCAAGCCTCATCAATGACAAGCTCGAAGAACAACCAATGCGGATTCTGTTTCCTATCGTCTTGCTGTGGCTCTTTGGCTTCGTGATTTTCTGGCGTGCGCGCCGCATGAAGGCAATGGCCCCAAAGGACAGCGATGCCTGCAAAGAGTTCAGAGTGTCCGGAGAGATCCCTGAAGAATATGTTCCGTTCAGTGCGGCAATGTATACGCTGGAAAATGTTCTTCCCGTAGTGAAACTCGGCCAGGACGACGCCTGGGGACCCAATCCGCAAGCTAAGCCCGCAAGCTGGTTTCCTGGTCGCCCGTACCTTGCTTGGACCCGCTGGCTCCCCGGCATGAATTATCCGTGGCTCGCAATTCTTCGCTGGACGATCATCCTGCTCGGCTGGGCTCTGGCTCTTATCCTCGCCGCCGCCATCAGCGAACGCTTCAAATAGTAATCTCTGCCGGCGTCAACGCTGCCGGGAGGAACTGAACCTCATGCCTCTTCGACGCACCGGCTCCCTACAAGCCTCCAGGTGATTCGCGCGTGCCCAAGGAGGGCTCCGATTACGTGGATACTCGGTCAGCGTCCTGTGTTTCTCCGCCCGAAATACCCTCAACGCACCCGCGTCAGGAGGGTCTCGCCCTCGCTCGGGCGGAGTTTGAGAAAGCCGGCGTCGGCCACATCGCGCTTACCGCCCAGGAGGGGCGGATGCGGACTCGGATCAAGCCGGCGCCGGGCCGTCGAATCGTCTATCTGGTCCTTACTGGCAGTGAATCGTGAACCCGATCTTCCCTTCCAGGGGATTGGGAGATTCGATGACAAGCTTCACCCAGCCGGTGTAGCTGGCAAATTGCGGGGTATTCGCGCCCAGCCGCCACTTCTCGTAGACTGGCACGGAGCGGTTGGCTTGCGGAATAGAAACGCTCTGTGCGTTGGTGGAATGGCCGCCATCGTTGCGGACAAAGCGGTAATTCACTGTGGTTGGTCCGGTGCTGATCAAACCCCAGCCGAATTGCAGATCGACGGGGCACGGACCCGTGTATTGAAAGCCCTGAGCAAGCTGACCATTGGCTCGCAGCGACTCCCCTCCAATCCGTACAGTTTGTGCTGCCAGGTTCACCGATCCCAGGCACAAGAGCATCCCAACAATACTCACAGTTCTGTTGATCTTCATCTTCTCCCCTTCCGTCCGGAATTCCTGTTCTTGTCTTCCGGCAGGAGCCAATATACCGCAGATAACCCATCGTTGCGACCGTTTTTCTTGCGCTTGTGTATCAAAGCCGCCATCGGGCCGGAGAGAGTCCTTGCCGAGCTCTTGCAAAAACCCCTATCGAGATCCGGGTTTCATTGCGAGCATTCCGCGGAAGTCGAGGCAGCTCCCCGCAAGAGCACTGCCGCGCGACATTCACAAGCCTGTAACACACAGACGCCTCTGGTTCCTTACACTGGTTCCACCATGGCTTTTGACGACCCCTTCTCCTTCGAACAACTTCCGGGCAAAGCTCAGGGCACATTGATCTTCCGCCTCGTCGGCCCCTTCACCTTGCGCAATCTCTTCGACTTCCAGGCGCAGCTCCGCGCAGGCGACCCGCCGCCTCTCACCATCCTCGACTTTACAGCTGTTCCCTACATGGATTCGGCCGGCATGGGCACCGTCATCAACCATTACATCCACTGCCAGCGCAAGGGCACGCGCATGATTGTCGCCGGCGTGAACAGGCGCGTCGTGGAGCTCTTCAAGATGACCAGGGTAGACTCGATTATCTCCATGGCCGCCACTGTCGAGGAAGCCGAAGCCCGCGAATAGAGCAGCATCGGCGAGGGTATCCTCATAAAATTCCACGTAGCGTCGCCGCTTTTTGATCGTTGCGCCAGCTCTACTGCATTGGACCAAGCCACGTCATCCCCGATACTCCCAAAGCTGCCAGCCTGCTCACCGGTCCTCCTGGCAGCACCTCAAGTACACTGTTGCTTGGAGCGGCAATGGCAGGCTTGTGGTCCAAAACGCGCACCACGCTGGAGATGATCAAGTGGGAGCACTCCATCTTCGCGCTGCCTTTTGCGCTCACGGCCGCGCTGCTCGCCGCTGGCGGCCTGCCCGCCCTGCGCGCCATCGCCTGGATTCTCGTCGCCATGGTTGCCGCCCGCTCCGCGGCCATGGCCTTCAACCGCTGGGCCGACGCCGACCTGGACGCCGTCAATCCCCGCACCCGGAGCCGCGCCATTCCTGCCGGCCTGCTCTCGCGCCAGTTTGTCTTCGGCTTCACCGTGCTCGCGGCGCTCGTTTTTGTGCTGGCCGCCGCGCAGCTCAACCGGCTCACGCTTTGCCTGTCGCCGCTGGTGCTTGCGGTGCTGCTGGGCTATAGCTACCTGAAGCGCGTCACCCGCTGGTCGCACCTGGGGCTCGGACTAGCCCTTGGCCTGGCGCCCTCGGCGGCCTGGATCGCCATCCGCGGCTCGCTCGACCCCCGCATCCTGGTTCTCACCGCAGCCGTCACCCTCTGGGCGGGCGGTTTCGACGTCCTCTACGCCTGCCAGGACTGCGAGCACGACCGCGCCGCCGGCCTGCACAGCCTGCCCCAGGCAGTCGGTATTCCTGGCGCCTTCTGGGCCGCGCGCGCCATGCACCTGGCGATGCTCGTCCTGCTGGCATGGTTCGGCATACTGTTTCAATTTCGGACACTCGGCTGGCTCGGCATCGCCGCTGCGGCCCTGCTGCTGGCCTATGAACACTCGCTGGTTTCGCCCCGTGACCTGCGCCGCCTCAATGCCGCCTTCTTCACCATGAACGGCGTCATTGCCACCGTCTTTCTAGCCTTTGTGGCAGCCGATCTCTGGCTGCGGAGCTGAATGCCATGTCCTCGCCCACATTCCCTGAGAAAACTCCAATCGAGCAGTGGTATGACGCCAGAAAGCACCTCCCGCTCGGCGCATCCCAAGCGCCCGCCCCGCGCGCTCAAACAGGAGAACGAGGCACTGGAATGAAGATCGCCATCCAGGGAGAGCCCGGCTCCTTCAGCCACGAAGCGGCCGTCAAGCTGGTTGCCGATGCGGCGATCGTGCCGTGTTCTCTCTCTGCCGACGTCTTTGCCGCGCTCTTCGACGGCAGTGTCGAGGCTGCCGTCATTCCCATCGAGAACAGCCTTGCAGGCTCGGTGCTGGAGCACTTCGACCTGCTGCTGGCCCACGACGTGCAGGTCCTGCAAGAGACGCTCCTCCGCATTCGCCATAACCTCATCGCCATCTCCGGCGCCTCCATCGGCGAAATCGATCGCGTCTTCTCGCATCCCGTGGCCCTGGCGCAGTGCCGGCGCTTCCTGGCCGAGCATTCCAGAATGGAGGCCTACGCCTTTTACGACACCGCCGGCAGCGTCAAGCAACTTGTCGAAGTGCAGGATCGCCATGCCGGGGCCATCGCCAGCGAGGCCGCGGCCCGCTACTACGGCGCGCAGATCCTTCAGGCCGGCATTGAAGACAACCCGGAGAACTATACCCGATTCTTCCTCGTCCGCCGCTCTAAGGACGCCGTTCCCGATCCCGAGTCCAACAAGATCAGCCTCGCCTTTTCCGTGGAAGACAGGCCTTGGACTTTGGTTCGCGCGTTGAACGGAATTTCAGGCATCGGCACCAATATGACCAAGATCGAGTCCCGGCCGGTCCAGGGCAGGCCCTGGGAGTACATCTTCTACGTGGATTGCCAGATCCGCTCGCCCGAAGAGGGTACGCGCGCCCTTGAGGCACTGCGCCCTCATTGCATCATGGTCAAGAAGCTGGGATGCTACCCGGAAGCGCGCCCGTGAGTGTCCTCCGGCATAGCTGGAGGGTACTTACTCGTTTTCCAGGGCAGATTCCCGCTCGTCATACTCCACCGAATGCAGGAAAAGCCCGCGCGCCGGCGCGGTGGGCCCTGCGGCAGAGCGTGCGCGCGCGGCCAGGATTACCGGAATCTGCTCGACTTTGAGCCGGCCGCGCCCCACGTCGAGCATGGTTCCCACCAGGTTGCGCACCATGTGGTGCAGGAATCCGTTGCCGCGAACGCGATAGACAAGCAGATCGCCAGCCTCGCATTTGCGCACTTCCCATACCGAGGAGAAAACTCGTTTCACCGTTGAGGACGTGGGCGGCTCAACCTGAAACCCGAGCTTGGGCAGCGGCCTCGGTTCTGGCTTGGCCTCCGGATCGACGCCGTGGCTGGCCAGTTCGGGATCGGTGGCGGCGAAGCTGCTGAAGTCGTGCTCGCCCTCAAAGAGCCGCGCTGACCTTTGCAGGGCTTCCACGTCCATGGGCCAGGGGCAGGCGAAAACGTAGCGCGCCAGGAAAGGGGGGCAGAGGAGTTCGCGAAAGACCCGGTACTCATAATTCTTGGCGACAGCCGAATGCCGCGCATGAAATGTGCTCCGTACCGTTCTCGCTTCCAGGATGCGGATCGAAGATGGCAAGGTCCGGTTGAGGGCGCGCAGCAGGTTGCCCGGCGGAATGGGAGCCTGCAAAGCAAAGCTGGCCGCCTGTGCCAGTGCGTGGACGCCGGCGTCGGTTCGGCCCGAGCCCTGGGGCAGCGGCGATTCGCCGGTGATGCGGCCGAGAGCCGCCTGCAACTCGCCCTGAATGGTAACTTCGCCGGGCTGCACCTGCCAGCCCCGGAACTCCGTGCCGTCGTAAGCAAGGGTAAGCTTCCAGGTTTGCAGCAGCGATGCGGGTTGGGAGAACTCGGTCACGGGGATTGGTCCAATCAACAGGTTACCTGACAGCGGCGACCGCCGGAGCGGCGTGCGGCGGTGGGATATACTCAGGTTTCCGCAGGCAAGAACGGCCAGGCCGCCGGGAACGGCGATGCGGGAGACGCGAAGAACCGGCTGGGCTGGAACGAACCGGGCGCTGCGTGCGTAGTGCAGAGAGTAGCCCGCTGGCCGGGCTGCAAGCGAAAATCTGTCAGGCACACACAAATTTGCGTCCGGAGAGGCTTTCCGGTCGTCTTGAAGAATGGCACCCCACATGCCTGAGCAATTCGTGGAGAGGAATCATGGACTTGAACGGTAGACGTGTCTTCAATCGGCAGGACGAAACCGCGCGCGAGATGGGCGCAGAGGCAAGGCGCGGGCAGGCAGGCACACGGCTGCGCGCAATAGCGGCGGTCCTGTTGACATTGACGGCGGGAGCGCCCTCGGGATTCGCCCAGCAAGCCGGCGCAGGAGCCGCGGCTCCAGAGAAGGCGGCGTCCGATCTGCCTGCCGCGCCAGCGCCTGTATTGACCCAGCCCCTGGATCTTCGCACCTCCGCGCGGGATTTTTCCAAGCCCGCCGGCCGCCTTCTGGGCGACCCGATCAACATGTACCGGCCAACGACCATTCCCAAGGCCAGTTTTGCCAATTCGGTGCGGCTGGGCGACCTGGTGAAGGACGGCAAAATCTACCTGAGCCTTTCCGACGCGATCGCGTTGGCCATCGAGAACAACTTCGATATCGCCATCGCCCGCTACGACCTGGACATTGCGGATACGGATATCCTGCGCACACGCACCGGCGCGGCGCCTCTGGGCGCACCGGCCGGCCTGATCACCAATACCCTGGGCGGTTCTTCATCGACACTGACCGCGGGCGGCGGTCCTGGCGGAACGACGGTCGGGTCGGGCGGCGCGGGTTCCGGCACAGCCGGATTGACGCTTACCACGGCTGGCGCTGGCCCATCGCCAGAGAGCCTGGATCCCGCTGTCACGGCCGGTATCCAGTTTGACCGCGACCATTCTCCTTCAACGAGCTTCTTCTCCGGCGGCACCAGCTCAACCAATACCTACAACTTTGCTTACAATCAGGGCTTTGTCACCGGCACGCAGTTCCAGTTCGGCTTCAACAATACCTACGCCACCACCTCGAACGGCGTAACGCTCTACAGCCCGCAGTTGAGCTCGAACTTCAAGGCCACTGTGACCCAGCACCTGCTACAGGGAGCCGGCATCTGGGTGAACAAGCGCTGGATGTACCAGGCGCTGAACGACCGCCGCATTACCGATTCCTCCTTTCGCCAGCAGATTCTGTACACGGTCAACCAGGTGGAATCGATCTACTGGGGCTTGGTGCAGGCCTATGAGGACGTGCAGGCCAAGCAGCACGCGCTGGAGCAGAGCAGCAAGGTGGCAGCCGACAACCGCAAGCAGTTGGAGATCGGCACCATGGCGCCGCTGGACGTGCTCAACGCCGATCAGTCCGTGGCTTCCGACAAGCAATCCCTTATCAGCTCGCAGCTTGCCCTCAACTATCAGCAGCAGATCATCAAGCAGGCCATCGCCCGCAACCTCAACGATCCTGCGCTGGTGGCCGCGGCTGTCATTCCCACCGATCGCGTGAGCCTCGACCAGATTCCCGAAGAGACACAGCCGGTCGAAGCGCTGGTGCAGGAAGCCTTTCAGCAGAGGCCGGAACTTGAACAGGCGGTGCTGACGCTGCGCAACGATGAGATCACGCTGAAGGGCGCGCGCAATGCGCTCCTGCCGCAGTTCGATGTCTTCGGTTATCTCGCCGGACAGGGAATCGCCGGTTCCATCAACAAGAACTGCAGTTCTGAGTTTTATGGATCGGAGTGCACGTCGGGGATTGCCACCGGCTACGGAACCGCAGCCCAGAATGCCTTCAACAACTCGGCCGCGGACAAGGGCATCGGCTTCAACCTGAGCATTCCCCTTAGTAACAGGTACGCGCAGTCGGTGCAGGCGCGGTCGCTGATGGAGTACCGCCAGGCGGAGTTGCGGCTGGAGCAGCTCTACACGCAAATCCGCATGCAGGTGGTGAATGCTCAGTTTGCTTTGACCAACGACCGGGCGCAGGTTCAGGCTTCGATCGCCGCCAGGGATTATAGCCAGCAGAGCATGGAGGACGAGCAGAAGAAGCTGCGGCTGGGAGCCTCCACCACCGCGCTTGTCTTGCAGCAGCAGCGCGCCCTGGCTTCGGCGGAAAACAATCTGATCGCGGCCAAGGCGAGCTATGCCAAAGATCGCGCCAGCCTGTACCAGATACTGGCTGCGACCTTGCAGCATTACGGCATTAATCTGAATGACGCGGCGACGGGAGATGTGAAGACGACGCCCCTTGTGCCGGGTCTGGTGCCCGCCAAACTCGGCAATGTGCCTTCGACAACGCCGCCGGCACAGTAGCGCGGCTCAATCAAACGGATAAGCAAGGCCCGTCCGGCCGTTGAATTGGCCGGACGGGCCTTTTCATTTCATCAAGGTGGAATGGCCGCCTACCGCTCCGCAACCAGGTCCAGCAGACTGAAGAATTCCGGAAAGCTGATGGCTGCCGATTCAGCGCCCTGGATCAGCGTCTCCCCCTCGGCCCGCAACGCCGCGACGCTGAAGGCCATGGCGATGCGGTGGTCGCCGCCCGAATCGATCACGGCGCCATGCAGGGTCTGCCCGCCGGGCACGTCGAGGCCGTCGTCGAATTCGGTCGCTTCGGCCCCCATGGCGCGCAAGTTCTTCGCCACCAGCGCGATGCGGTCGGACTCCTTGACGCGCAGTTCCCCGGCGTCGCGGATGCGGATGCCGCCGCTGGTATAGGGGGCAATGGCTGCCAGCACCGGCAGTTCGTCGATAAGCTGGGCGGCCAGTGCCCCGCTTACCTCGGCCGATCCAAGCCCCTCGGGCGGGGCCGAAACCTGCACCGTGCCCACCAGTTCGGCATTCTTCTCCTCAAGATTGAGGACGGCGATGCGCGCGCCCAGAGCAGTGAGTACGTCGAGAAGCGTGGCTCGGGTAGGATTCAGTCCCAGCGAATCCAACACCAGGCTGGAGCCGGGAAACAGCGCCGCGGCGCAGAGGAAGAACGCGGCGGAGGAGATATCGCCGGGGACAGCGGCATCGATGGCGTGGAGCTTCTGCGGGCCGGAGATCGACACTGAGTCGAGTGTGCGGGCAAGAGTAGCGCCAAAGGCTCGCAGCGCCAGTTCGCTGTGGTCGCGGGTGCGCACGGCCTCTCGAACGGTTGTGGTTCCACCGGTTTGCAGGCCGGCCAGCAGGATGCTGGTTTTCACCTGGGCGCTGGGCACCGGGGTGGTGTAGCCGATAGCGTGGAGCGCGGTTCCGTGGATGGTCAGCGGCGCGTGGCCTTCGGTGAGGGTGAGCTTTGCGCCCATCGCTTCGAGCGGCTTGCGGATGCGCTCCATCGGCCTGCGCGAGAGCGAGGCGTCGCCGACCAGGGTAAAGCTGCCCTGCTGGGGCGCGAGCAGGCCGGAGATCATGCGCATCGTCGAGCCGGAGTTGTCGCAGTCCAGCGTTTGGCTGCTGGAGATCACGCGCCCGGAGACGCCGGTGATCTCGACTTCGCCTTCCTTGATTCGGTTGACCTTGGCGCCAAGCGCCTCCATGCAGGCCAGCGTCGAGGCGCAGTCGGCCCCGGTGGAGAAGTTGCTGAAGCGCGAGACGCCTTCGGCAAAGGCGGCCAGCATCCCGTAGCGGTGGCTGATGGACTTGTCGCCGGGCAGGCGAAGGCTTCCGCGGACGTTGCGGGCGGGGCGGATGAGGCGTTCTTCGGGGTCGGCGTTCAAGAGGGCTCCAGGACAATTTGCCTTCCCTGTCAGTTTATCGAATCAGGGGAAGTGAGCCGGGGTCAGTGAACATTTGAAACATCGAGATGGTATTCTTGCACCGTTCAACTTCCAAACGGAGCCTTTCATGACCATTCGTTCCAGATTTCGTCCCGCCGCCCGGCTCTTTGCCGCCGCGGCCCTGTTGTGCGGCATCTTTGCCGCCCCCGCCCTGCTCTTTGCGCAGCAGCCCTACAAGATCCTGGACCGCTGGAAGATCGGCGGCGACGGCGGCTGGGATTACCTGCTCGTGGACTCTCCGGCCCACCGCCTTTACCTCACCCGCGGCGCGCGCGTCGAAGTCCTCGATACCCAGACAGGCAAGTCCGTCGGAACCATCGCCGGCCTCCACGGCACCCACGGCATCGCCCTCGATACAGCCGGCAAATTCGGCTACATCTCCGACGGCGGCGGCAATGCCGTAGTCGTCTTCGACCGCGCCACCCTCGCCACCGTCGCCACCATCCCCACCGGCCAGAACCCCGACGGCATCGTCTTCGAGCCGGCCACGCAAACCGTCTGGGCGTTCAACGGCCGAGGCCGCGGCGTTTCCGTAACTGAAGCCGCTGCGTCTAAGTCGGGGGCTCCGGGCGGTGTTACCGTTACCGACGCCGCTGCGTGGAAGTCAAGGATCCCTGGCGACGTCTCCGTCATCGACGCCGCCACGCGGAAGGTCGTCGCCACCATCCCCCTCCCCGGCAAGCCCGAGTTTCCCGCCGTCGACGGCAAGGGAACGGTCTTCGACAACATTGAAGACAAGAGCGAGATCGTGCGCCTCGACGCCCACACCAACAAGCTCACCGCCGAGTGGCCCCTCACCGGCTGCGACGGCCCCAGCGGCCTGGCCTTCGACGTCGCCGGCTCCCGTCTCTTCCCGGTCTGCGGCGGCAAGCACATGGCCGTCGTCGACTCGAACACCGGCAAGGTGCTGGCCAACCCCGCCATCGCCGATGGTCCCGACGCAGCCGGCTGGGACGCGGCCCACAAGCTAGCCTTCGCCTCTTGCGGCGAGGGAATCCTCTCTGTGATCGATGCCGCGGCCACCGGCTACCCCACCCTTGAGAGCCTGCCCACCCAGCGCGGCGCGCGCACCATGGCCTACGACCCCGCCGCTGATCGCATCTACCTGGTCACCGCCGAGTTCGGCCCCCGGCCCGACCCCACTCCCGAGAACCCGCGCCCTCGCCCAGCCATCGTTCCCGCCAGCTTTGTCGTTCTGGTCGTAGGCCGGTAGAAAGGAACCACCCAAGCGGGTGAGCAACACGAATCTGGGTGCCCCACCCTCGCGACGTCGTTGTACTTGTCGCTAGGGTGGGATTCACGGATCCCTGACCCCTAACCCCTGTACACCCATGAAGATACTCATCGCGATCCTCATCACAGTTCTCATAACCGCTTCCCTCATCGCCGATTACAAATGGCGTCAATGGATGGCCGCCCGCCGCCGCGACCGGCAATGACCGCCAATCCCGCTCTTCTCCCGTTACAATCAATTCAGGGAGCCGTCCAACCGCTATGTTTTCTCTTTTGCGCCCCGCCCAACTCGTTTCCGCCCGCCGTCTCGCCTTCCTGTTTCCAGGCCTCTTTGCGCTTCTGGTTGCGGCTGCCAGCGCCCACGCTCAGTTTGCCGTTCCGTCGCCTGGAACCCATGTGCTGGACACCACCGCGCTCCATCCGCCCTCCGGCGCCCGCGTAGCCATCGTCGAGTTTGCCGACATGGAGTGTCCCGCCTGCGCTCATGCCAACCCGATCGTCAAAGATGCAGCAGCCAAGTACAAGATTCCATGGGTGCGCCACGACTTCATCATCCCCTACCACGCCTGGAGCCCGATCGCGGCCGTCAACGCTCGCTGGTTCGACTCCAAGAGCAAAGCTCTCGGCGACGAATACCGCGATCAGATTTTCGCCAACCAGAACTCGATCTACAATCCCAGCGTGCTTCGCGAATTCACCGAGAAGTTCGCAAGCGACCACAAGATACAGCTTCCCTTTGCCATGGATCCGCAAGGCAAGCTGGCAGATGCGATCAAGGCCGACAGCGAACTGGGCAAGCGCACCGGTATCACGGCCACTCCCGCTATCTTCGTGGTCACTTCCAACAGCAAAGGCGCTCCATTCATCGAGGTCCGCAATCCCGAGCAGCAGCTTTACCAAGCCATCGACCAGGCCCTCGTTGACACCGCCTCCGCAAAGGCGCCGGTTAAGGCCGCCGTCAAAGCAGCGCCAGCGCAGAAGCCGGCCGCCAAGTAACGGCCAGCAACGGGGTCGCGGCTATCGCTTCAATCCGAGCGCAATCGTTCCCGCTGCGATCCACGCCGGTGCGCACGCATCGACGCCGCTCCGGTAGACTGGGAGGGCGATGAGAACAGCGAACAAATCGGGTTGGGCCGCGTTCGCAACCGTACTGGCAATCGGCCTTGTCCTCACCGGCTGCGGAACGCCAGGCGCGCCCATGCCGCCTTCGCTCAATCTGCCTGACGCGGTGACGAACCTCTCCGCCACCCGCGCCGGCAACCAGGTGTCGCTGGCCTGGACCATGCCCAAGAGGAACACCGACAAGCTGCTCTTGAAGGGCAATCTCCCGGTGCGTGTCTGCCGCAAAGAGGACGAAGGAGTCTGCGCTCCCGTTGACGCCAGTCTGGTCTTCGCTCCCGGAGCCGCCGGCGCCTTCACTGAGACCCTGCCCCCGGCGCTTGCCACCGGCGCGCCCCGCCAGCTCACCTACTTTGTCGAGTTGCCCAATCGCAAGGGCCGCTCGGCTGGCCTCTCCAATGCCGCCGTCGTACTGGCCGGGGAAGCGCCGGCTCCGGTGGCCAACCTGACCGCCGAGGTGCGCAAAGATGGCGTCGTCCTCCGCTGGACGCCGGATTCGCCTGGCGCGCCGCCGCTAAGTCATGCGTCCATCCGCTTGCATCGCAAGCTGCTCACGCACCAGCCGGATGCAAAACCCAAATCTCAGCAAGGTATCCTTGCCCCTCCGCCCGAGCCTGTGGACCAGACTTTGCTGGTGGATTCCGGCGGAACCGGCCGCGCGCTCGACAAGGAGATTCGCTTTGGCGAAACCTATGAGTATCGCGCCCAGCGCGTCGTCCGCGTCACGATTTCCAAGAGAATGTTTGACCCAGGGAAGAGCGAGAGTCTGACGCTGGAGCTGGCCGGCCCGCTCTCCGACCCCGTCCGCGTCGAGGCCCTTGACGTTTTTCCTCCCGCCGTGCCCGCGGGTCTTGCCGCCGTCGCCACCGCCCCGAGCGCCGGCACGGAGGCGGCAATTGACTTGAGCTGGCAGCCGGATACCGAGGCCGACCTGGCTGGCTATATCGTCTACAGGAGCGAAGGCGGCGAGAGCTGGCAGCGCATCTCGCCCGCGCAGCCACTCGCCGGCCCCGCCTTCCACGACGCCCGCGTCCAGCCCGGCCGCGCCTACCGGTACACCGTCACCGCCATTGACCAGGGCGGCCATGAAAGCGCCCGCTCTGCCGAAGCGGAAGAGACCGCGCCCAGCCCATAGCCGCCGCCCTGCGCCAGGAGGAGATGTCCATGAGATACTGCCGCTTTCTGCTCGACGACCAGGCCCACTACGGCGCGGTTGAATACCGCGACGGCGAGCCTTGCATCGTGGACCTGGCCCGCGCACCCGAAGAAGACCTTGCCTTCCGCCTCACCCACGGCCGCGCAACCTCGTGGAGTTTCAGCTTCGAGCCCGGCCCCCTCAGCGCCGCCGCCCTGCTCGCCCCCGTCACGCCCTCCAAGATCGTCTGCGTGGGCCGCAACTATCGCGACCACGTCAAGGAGATGGGCAGCGAGCTTCCCACCGAACCCCTGATCTTCCTCAAGCCGCCGTCGGCTCTGCTGGCCCCCGGCGGCATCGTCCGCATGCCCCCCGCCTCTGCCCGCGTCGACTACGAGGGTGAGCTGGCGCTGGTCATTGGCCGCCGCGTGCGCCACCTCAAGCCGGAAGACTGGCGCTCCGCCATCCGCGGCTACACCCTGGCCAACGACATTACCGCCCGCGACCTGCAAGCCAAAGACGATCAGTGGACCCGCGCCAAAGGCTTCGACACCTTCTGCCCCATCGGCCCCTGGGTCAGCGATGAAATCGACCCCGAGGCCGGCCTCACCCTTGAAACCCGCGTCAACGGCGAGCTCCGCCAGCGCGGCTCAACCCTCGACTTCATCTTCGCCATCCCAGCCCTGCTCACCCACATTACGTCCGTCATGACGCTTGAACCCGGCGACCTCATCCTCACCGGAACCCCCTCCGGCATAGGCCCGCTCAACCCCGGCGACCGCGTCGAAGTCTCTATCCCCGGCCTCGGCGTCCTGGCCAACACGGTCCAGCCGGAAGAGCGCTGAGCAGGAATCATGGCGCGAAGGGGATCGGCTTCGATCCCCAAGCAAAACGCATCCGCCCTCGGCAACCTCGTTTCAGGCGGCCGGTAAACAGAACGGTATTTGGCCGCTATGGCGACACCCGGTTCACTGATGGGATTTTGTCTGGAGCCTCAAGAACAAAGTGGGGGTTGATGCGGGCGTCGTGCCAGCGGACGCCGAACCACAGGTGCGGTCCGGTGGCGCGGCCCGTCCCGCCCTCCCGGCCGAGTGTCTCGCCTTTCGTGACCTCCTGCCCCGCCTGGACCTTGAGCTCGGAGAGGTGGAAGTACATGCTGATAAGGCCGTCGCCGTGGTCGATGAACACGGCGTTGCCCTCAAAGAACATTTCCTTGGCGAAGACCACTGTCCCGGCCGCAACGGCCAGGATCGGCGAGCCTACCGGGGCATCGTAGTCGGCGCCCATGTGCGCCTGCTCGGCCAGCTTGCCGTTGTACACCCGCTTCACGCCGAACGACTTGCCCACGGGCAGCGGCCTCACCGGCGGCCCAAGGGGAAGCGTAAACTTCGCCGGCCCCTCCTTGCTCGCCCAGATCTTGCTCAGCGCCGCCTGGTCGCCCGCGTCGCGCCTCAGGTCCTCGCGCGAGGGGTTGGCTTGCGGAATGTCGGGGAGCGTGACCTCCTCGGTCCCGTAATCGTTGGGCTCCACGGAGATGCGGGCGAACTCCTTTGCCCCCGTGCCCCATATCGCGATCGAGATGGGCCCCGGCTTGACCAGCAAATCGATCGGATAGTAGCAGGTTCCCTCCAGCGCGGCCCACGAGCGCGCTCTCATGCTGCAGCGCGTCGCGCCCGGCGCAGTCCAGCGGACCAGCGTGCCCGGAGCCGCTGAGATAGTGGCTTCATGCCCTTGCGCAGGCTGTGCGGTCAAGACCGGCGGCGGAATCAGCCAGGCCAGCGCCACGCCCCCCAAAAGGATACCGCGAAGATGAACGAACACCATGAATTCCCCCTTGCAGATAGAGTGCGAAGCTTGGCCCAATCCGCGCGCAAATCGGCAAGAGACAGGGTTTGCATCTTTGAATCATGGCCCCATGCATTTGCGCGCGCGGAGGATCGAGATCGCTGTAAAGCTAACAGGCCGGGACTTGAACCTTCTGTTCAATAAGGCACAGCCACCCGATCCAAATGGAGCACCCGCTCCCCCGGGCGTCGCCGCAAGATGGCTGGGTTTTATCCCCTGAGGGAATGCAAGCTTTTTGGCAAGGGCTTACTCAGAGCCCCTCCGGTTGAGACATCGGACAGGGCAGGCGATGTAAGCTATTGAACGGCGGAGAAATCGGGCGCCGATCGCTGGCAAAACGCAGGCTTCGATTGCCCACCGTTGCCGAGGCAATTCTATGGAGAACCTTTCAATGAAGAATTCAAGTCGACGCAACTTCCTGCGCACGGCGCCAGTTGCCGCCGCGGCAGGTATCGCACTCACCGATGCATCGCTGTTTGCCTCGCAGGCCGGGGGCCAGAACCCGGCGCCGGCTGGCCCGGCTGCATTCCAACTGTTCACCGCGCAGAGCATTCAGGACGACATGAAGGCCCTGCAAGCGGGGGGCAATAACAACCTGGTTGATGCCAAAACCATGCCCTGCCCGGTTGTTCTTACCACCGAGGTGGCCAAGAGCGCCAAGGAGTTCGAGTGGCACGAGGGCCGCGACCATCTGCTGCAGATACTCGACGGATCGACGGTCTACGAGGTTGGCGGCACGCCGAAGGACGGGCGCAATACCAAGCCCGGAGAATGGCTTGCGCCCGCCGCGGTGGGAGCGGCGACATTGACGCTCAAGAAGGGCGACATGCTGGTGATTCCGAGGGGAACACTGCACAGGCGGAGCACCGCGGAGAGCGTAACCTTCCTGCTGATCTCGCCGATGGGAACCGCAAAATCGTAACCGGCGCGTCATTCCATTCAGACCGGCAATTCCAGTGGGTCCGTCGTCGAAACGCAGTTGGCTTCGCGCGCTATAGGTATTCGCATGAACAAGCATTGCCGTTTGATCGCGTTATTGCTGTTCGCCTGGGCGCTTCAATCCTATTGCCAGTCAACTACTGTTCCAGGCAAAGAATGGATGCAGCTTTCTTCTCCCGAAAAAGCGGGATGGCAGCCGCAGAAACTCGCCGGAATCCGCGCGTATGTCGAGGAGATGGGCTCCACATCGGCGATGATCGTGCAGCATGGCGTAGTGGTTGCCGCGTGGGGAGATGTGGCGCGCAAGTCGAATCTGCACTCCTGCCGCAAGAGCTTGTTGAACTCGCTGATCGGCATTGCCGTTGCCGGGGGCAAGATCGACCCCGCCGATACCCTTGCAAAGCTTGGCATCGACGACAAAAAGCCCTCGCTCACGGCCGAAGAGAAGCAGGCGAGGGTGCTCGATCTGCTCGAAGCGCGCTCCGGGGTCTACCATCCCACCGTATATGAGACCAAGGGGATGGAGGAACAGAAGCCGCCGCGGGGTTCCCATGCCCCGGGC
Organism: Occallatibacter sp.; assembly: GCA_050014455.1. Classification (GTDB taxonomy): domain Bacteria; phylum Acidobacteriota; class Terriglobia; order Terriglobales; family Acidobacteriaceae; genus Telmatobacter. Next base: position 1,259 of record JBEKDH010000065.1, on the reverse strand, counting down.
ACCTTCTGGTACTACAACAACTGGGACTTCAATACGCTTGGCTTCATCTATGAGCAGGCGGCGGGCGAAAAGATCTTCGACGCCTTCTACCGCAAAATCGCGCAGCCCATCGGCATGCAGGATTTCACCCCCCGCGACGGCCATTACATCACTGGCTCAAATACGCGCTTCCCGGCGTATGTCTTCGATATGAGCGCCCGGGATTTTGCGCGCTTTGCCCTGCTCTTTCTTCGCGGAGGTAAGTGGAACGGCGTGCAGGTGGTGCCGGAAGACTGGGTGAAGGCGAGCACGCACCCTTATTCCGATGCGGAGTCTGGCGGCTATGGTTATCTGTGGTGGACCGGCGACTCGGCCAGCGGCAAGCCGCAAGAGATAGCTTTCCCGCAAGGGAGCTTCTGGGCCGAAGGCCATCTTGGCCAGTATGCGGTGGTTGTGCCGGCGCTCGATCTGATTATTGTCAATCGGGTGGATGAGCAAATGACCAGGCGCACGGTGCACAAGCGCCAGATGGCCCAACTGGTGCGCATGGTGGTGGAAGCGACGCCGGGGAACTAGGGAACGTTCCATTCCTGGCCTCTGACAGTGTGATTTCGTTCCTCGCGATGGGTTGCGGCGCTCGCCCACCCTGGCCGCAAGGACAAGGACGCGGCGAGGGTGGGGCACCCAGTCCTAGTGCAACAGCAAGCGCTCAGAGACGTAGGCCGGCACACCGCTTGCCGTCCGGATTCGCGAGGCAGCGGCTGTCGGTCTTTCGATCGCCTGCGCCCCGCATTGCGGCTCTCGCTGTTTCTAACTATGATGGGTTGGCTCCCTGCCAAGGGGTATTTGCCGGTGCCTGTGCGCCACTTGAGAACAGGCCCCGAAATCATGAGGTGGCTTGGAATGAAATCCATCGCTCGCGCAATCTTACTCTGTCTGTTTGCGGCATCCTGCGCCGCGCAGAACAAAGCGGATAGCCCTCCCAAGCCGGCGCAGTCGATCGCGGAGCTGCGCCAGCAACTGGAGAAGATCCTCCAAGACACGCATACGCCCGGCATGTCCGTCGCGATCGTCCACCGCGATGGGCCGGAGTGGGTGGCGGGACTGGGCAAGTCCAACGTGGCCGCAAATCAAACTACGACGGACGAGACTCTCTTCCGCATCGGTTCCACCTCCAAGGCCTTTGCCTCGCTCTCCATCCTCAAGCTGGTCAACGAAGGCAAGCTGTCTCTTCAGGATCCGGTGCGCAAACTCGTGCCCGAAATATGGTTTGAGAATCG
>JBEKDH010000064.1:0-28621 GCA_050014455.1 Occallatibacter sp. | reverse complement strand
TCCGCGTTCTCGAAGCGCTATTATTAATGTTTTCAGCGCCCGTCTAGCAGTCAGAACGTCTGGGCAGACGATCTTTATGTCGTCCATGTAGCGGAAATAGGAGTTTCCGGTAGCGACCAAGGCCCGGTCAACAGGGACCATGTAAACATTGGCGAGGAAGGACGACGCGTCTCTGTTCTGCGGAATCCCGCGAGCCGAGGAAAATGACCATTCAATGAGCCACTCAAAGAGGCGCTCAAGGCATTCCCGAACATGGCCCTTCTCGTCGGCAGTGATTTGGAGCTCAGGCAAGAGGTTCCTAAACGTATCTTTCAAGCGAGGGATCTCAATGTGTTCGTAGTAGTTGGAGACGTCGGTTGTCACGAGAACGTCATCCTCCTTCATCGCGGCCCGTACTCCCCCATTGAAGTTCTTCCAGGACTCCACGAAAGGCTTGAAAAGAGATCCGCGGGAGTTGCCGCTTGAGTCGTATCTGTGACTAAAAACCGTCCAATGTAGGCAACTATCAAAAAACGGTACCAAGGCCGCCGCTGCACCTTGAAATAACAGGCGGTCCTGGAGACTCATCTCCAACGCGTATCGCAGCGTGAAATTCGGCTTAGGAAGATTGAAAAGGGTACTCTTCGATGCGACATATTGACCTTGGTTTCTCTCGAAGTTACGCCGGATGGACTTCGCCAAGAGACCGGTGTCAATCATGTCACAAAATGCCTGTGGGTCCGGGAACCAATCATCCCGGAGATCCTTCCTTAGCTGCTTGTAGAGCCATTGCTCCTCGAATTGTAGTGATCCAATCGAAAGCGCCATCTAGGACTCTGTCTGCATCACTGAAATTCTACATGTAAGAGGCAGCTCGCTTTATCCCACACAGCGTGGCTCAGCTTTTTGGCCACCGGTTTGATGTGGTGAGGCTAAAGCGCCGGTACCAGGACTAGGACCGATGTGTCGGTAACGGTGCTCCAATTTGACGCGACGTCATCCCGCATGATTCCATTGTCGAGGCCCGAATTGCTGGCGGTTCTTCAGAACTCGAATTGCGCCTCGCAGCCTTCGTGAGCACACACGGGTTTCCTGATCTCGTTTGGTCGCTTGAATCGTGTGCGCCTGCATTTTTGGCAGACGAACTGCCCACGAAAGGCCTTAAACTCCTCCCACCGTGCGCGCTCGTCTCCGATTGAGCCACCTCCATACGGGCTGTCCTGGAAATGGCTGCCGAAGTTCTCGATCTCACCCTTCTGCAAACTGGTGAGGAACCGGTTGCTTACGCCGGAAACCGGTCGTGGCTCGATTTTCGCACCCTTCAGGTAGCCGGCAAGAGCTGAGGCCAGCTCACTGCGTTCGTAAGAATAAGCTTTGTCCAGCTCACGAATCCGAATTTTTACGCCGAATTCTCGGCAGATACCCAGTAGCCACTCCTCCTCCGCCTGACGTATTTCGTTGGCGGCCGAAGTTCCTGCATCCCATAAAGCCTCGATCATCTCATCGGTTACTTTGTGATCGGCAAACCGCGGCCCATAGGATGGATCCAGCCCAATAATTCTCGTGAAATGCCAGATCCTCTCGTCCAGTTGATCCTTCAGGTAGTTGAAAAAGCGTACGTCATGGGTGGCGAGCAAGATCTGACAGCGGCTAAAGTCCGTTGCGATCAGACCGGCAATCGCGCGTCGGTGGTCCGCATCGTAGGACGTAACGATATCGTCGAGTGCGATAAACGGCGCCGTGCGGTTGAACTGCTTGATTGCGGCTAGGCGCAGGGCTAGAGCGACTGAATGAATCTGGGAATCGCTGAGGTATCCTCCTGGTTGTACCCCGGCCCGGTTTTTGGCGAAGTCGATCACCAGATTGAGCCTCTGCTGCGTCGTGTCGTCCTCAGCGGGGAGCTCCAGTCGGATCGACGCCGCTGCGTCGCCCTGAATCGTCTTGTAGATTTCGTTCATCGGAGTTTCGAGCAGGTCCAGAAGCGCCTGAACCTTCTTCCTGATTTCGGCTGAGATCGTCTTAGCCTGGCCGTTCAGCGCCAGTGACAAGTTCTGAAGCTCCGAGTGGGTGCGAAGCGCAGCTTCTCGTTCTGCTCGGAGCTCAATGAGCCGATCCACCTTCGCCTTCGCCTTCCTGTACGTATGGTCGCCTTGCCTGGCTTCGATCTCGTCGATCTTTTGTTTCAGACAAGGAACCAGCGCTGCGAGCTTTGCAACGACGGGGCCTGAACTTGGCGGATCGCCGCTGGTCCAGGAGTCAACCACCTCTCGATAGACAGCAATGGCGGCTGTGAGCGCCGTATCCGATGCCCCGAGCAGACCCCGGAGGTTGTCCGTCGCCGCAACTAGCAGAGTCTGGGCCCTTGTCGCCACAGTCTGAGCCCCATCCATTGCTGTCTTTGCCGCGGCGTATTCTTCCAGCTCCCCAAGGTGCGTAGCCAGATGACCACGAATGTTCTCCACGCTGCCGGCGGTCGTCTCCGTGATCGGCGTCAGGCAGACCGGGCAGGCCTCGGGAGGTTCTGGACCTTCGGCAAAGAGTGGCTGCGCTGCCTTCCACACAGCCTGGAAGACGACTTCGGCCGCCTTTCGGCGCTCCTCTGCTTCCTTTTCTGTTGCCTGCGACAGCTCAGACGCAGCGGCTTCGAACGCTGAAACCGCCCCGGAAACTATGAGCCGATCGGACTCCCTGTCTATGGCTTGATTTGAGACCGCCGCCGCAGCATTGCGGATCTGCCGCAAGCCGGCCAATCCAATTTCTCTCTCCTCATCCGTCGCTCGTTTGACCACCTCAAGATAGGTCGGGTCCGTTTCTGTCAATGTGGTCATCAACAACGTTGGATCGAGTGGCGCCAGAACGACTCGGTTAATGTGGTCGAGCACTCCTTGGTCGTTCCAGTCAGTGACGGCGTTGCCGGTCTCCCTGGCCAAATGGCCGTCTACCATCCGAATTGACGACATATCTTCGGCGGACGCTTTCACCTGTGCTCTCAAAACGCGTAGGTTCTTTTGGACCTCGGCCAGGGGTCCGAGCTGGAGCCAGGCGGCGACATCGGCGTAGCGCTGTTCGGGGGTCTGACCCTCCACGAACGTGCGCAATGCATGTCCTCGAATGATCGGATTTACAGCCAAACACCGGTTCACTGTTGCCGCAGCCGGCGGCATGGGCCTTAGCGCGCCCGTGGCTACCCGGCAGCCGGATGTTTTCTGTTTGCCCTGGATGAAGCCGATTGTGACGCTCGACTCGATTTTGGCTTCGTCAGCGAGATTGTGAGCCAGGGCTGTCGGTCCCGCCTGGTTGTTTACGGCTCGGAGGCCAAGCCTTTCGAGCGTACCATCCTTCGAAAGCATGAAATCCAATGCGTCAATCACGCCGGATTTTCCGCTCCCATTCGGGGCGAAAATCGCAAGGCTAGGCTTCTGCAGAAAGTCGAAGGTCTTGGGCTGGAGATAGGCCCGAAACCCGCTGAGCCGCAGACTCTCAATGAAGTAGGGCACCTCAGCCATGGGTGCTCCCCTCTTCGGAACGACTTGCCCTCTCCTCCGCAAGTTTCAGAATGGCTGCTTTCGCCTGCGACACCGCGTCAGCTCCGGGGGACACCTTCAAAATGTGTTTCCTCAGGATTTCGGCCAGATCAAGATCCACACCTTCCTGTTCTCGCAGGTTACCTCCGAGGGAGGCCAGGAACGTTTCAGGAGTCACCTGTTCCCGGGTTTCATTGCCCATCTCATTCTCCCAAGACATTATGTTGGTGCAATGATACATCGAACCGGCGTTCTGGAAGCCCAATTCCGGTTTTTGCGGTACGCTTAGTTCTCCCGCTTGCGTACTTGTTTGGACACAAGGCTGTTTTGCTGGCCCAAGAACACCTCCGAGGGCAAGTACCTTCGCAGCTCTCCACAGAGTGGGCAGGGCACTACGATGGGCTGGAATGGGAACTCCCTCGCACCCGCCGGAACATCCCGCCTGCACCGCTTGCAGGTGACGACGAACTGCTTGCGCTCCAGGATTGGGAACCCAAAACTCATTGGCTGAGTATAGGAGAATATATGGCGAATTGTCATCCACAGGGGCAAGCGACGTAGCGGTGGGTGGTTACGGTTCCTGTCGGTGCTGGATGCCTTCGTATTCGGTGATCGAATTGGCGAACGCGATACGTTTTGCAATACGCTGGTTCTGGGGGGTGTACGTGCTTACAAGGACTTAGGGAGCCACCGGGGTCTTGTAAGTTGTTGAATTGCTTAATGTCGGCTCTATGGCATGGAAGAGTTTACTCGAATCTGGAATTCGTCCTATTTTAATCGGCGTTACCAGGACGGAATCCGCTCGATCAGGTCGTTGTGGATGCCGAGATCGGCGCAGGCTTGCACCTTGCTGCGAACATAAATCTCCGACGCGGCCACGCTGCCCACCAGCACCGCCGCCAGCCCCGGCCGAATGCCGCGCACGGCCAGCAGCCGCACCTCCTCCGCCACTTCCTGCTTGATCGCCGCCGCTATCGCTGCCTCGTCCAGAATCCTTGGCATCGTGCGTTCCCAAGATTCATCCTACCAAGGGCATGGCGTTGGCAGCGGACATTCGTTCGAAGCGTTCAATCGCAATTATTTCCACAGCACCCCCCGGAATCGGACAAAGCTGTGCTACAATTCGCGCCGTAGGAGAAAGCACATGAAAGTTTCGTGTCTTTGCACCCTCCGCGCACATGCCGATTTTTGTCTGCCCATGTGCCTAGCCCTCACCATTTGCCTGTTCGCCTGCGCGGCGGCTGCGTCCAGCCAGACATTGTTTCCAAACTCGGGCATCAACCCACAGGACACAAATGCGGTATTCGACCTCAGTGTGCAGAGCACCGGAACCGTCACCCTGCCCAATGCGATCTATAACCCCGTTACACAGACCACGTCGGCATCCTTGAGCGTGAGTCCTCTGGCGACGACGATGCATGTCGAAATCGGTTACGATTCGACGAGCAACCCGGCCATGAATCTCTATCTAGCGCCACCCGCGGCTGACCCGACGAAGCTCTCGGTCCGTCCGGCGGCAGTGGCACGCTTCTCCAAAGGCCAAATCACCCTTTTTGACAGGAATAACGCACACATTCCGATGGTTCTTCCAAATTCCAGCACCAACGGCATGGGGCCTTTGGCGCTTCTTGGCGCCAATCCCGGCGCGTCGATCGCCAGCCAACTGCAGGTGAACAACATCCAAAGTTTCGCGGCTGGGCTGAATGCCCCGCTCGCCGTGCAGGGCAACACCGCTACAATCACTATGCCAAGCAGCGCGGGCGTCCAAGTCGTCTGGACTTATCTTCAGTCGGGGTCGACGTGGACGGCTCAGCAGGTTCAGATCAGCTCGACCTCGCCGACGATTACGGGAACCAGAACCTTCCAATTTTCCAATCTTGCTGTCTTCGACAACGCCGGCGCCAATGCGGCGAGGGCTGCCCGACCCTCGACTCTTGCACCTCCTCAGGCTAGCAACAGCAATGCGGTACCCCAAGTCACCCCCGCAACCAGTTCCTCCTGCGATTCAAGTGCGCAACAGTTTTACCAGCTCGGCGGCGTCCAGAATATCGCCTTTCGTCACGGAATCCTATCAAGTCCGTGCACTTGGACCCGAATGAAGAACTGGCTAAACGGGGACTTCGTCTTCGGAAACGAACTAATAGCCAACACAGCAGCCCCGCTAAACACTGGGTCCCCTCTGGTGGACCAGGGACAGGACTTCTATAACCAGGTGGTGAACGCCCGTGGGAGCAACTACATCTTCGTCGGTCATAGCGAAGGTGGACTCATTTCCCGCTGGGCTGCGCAACAGTTCCAAAGCACGGCGACCCCGGTTCGAGGCGTCATAACCATGGATACACCGAACCAGGGAGCCGATATTGGACTCACGGGTCCGGCGGGGTTGGGCGCCGGTCTGGAGTGGCTTTCCAATTTCTTATATGGCCAGATAGGATGCGAGTCAGCCTACGACAATTACGGTTGCTTCTTTGCCAGTGTTTCCTCCGCTGGCGGCTCCCAAATTTTGGCGTTTGGAGCTCTTGATTCAGTAGGCGCTGTACGAGATTTAACACCGAACAGCCAATTCTTGCAGGACTTGAATTCGAAAGCCTCGCAGGAGAGCTTCCAGCAGGCCGGCATTATCGGTTATTCTCCGCAGCAGTGGCTGGTCGCGCGGATTGGGGACAACTTCCTTACCGGCATAACCGGTCTCAGTGACTCTTGCTATCCTGAGGTAATGTGTGGTGAGGATGGAGCCGTGGTCTATACCGAGTACTTTTTCGACGAGGTTGAGGCAGATCTGGTTTTGAACCTGTTCCTTGCGTTGGAGAGCCAGTATGAATACTGTGATGACTCCTATGACTGTCCGGGTTTTGCTAATTATATGTATAGCACTGAGCAAAAGATAGCCACGGATTATACGGTCTTGGAACTTATGGAGGGCATCAACCTCCTATATGACGTCGGGGTCGCCCCGGATCTCTCGGGCTCCGATGGTATAGTCCAAGCCTCGAGCCAATTCTACCCGTCGCCAAACGCCCAGCAGTATCCCATCCAACCATCCCACTCGCATACAGGGGTAACCAGGAGCCAATACGATCACGCCACCATGGATCAGATCCTTGTACAGCAATTCAACGTACAGACCACAGCGAACTGTGCTTACGCTGTTAGCCAGAGCCTCTTTTCGCTGTCGGCAAACGGCGGGACCGAGAGCTTCGTGCTGACGACGAGCCAGGGTTGCCCGTGGTCGGTTGCAAGCCAGGGACCATGGTTGATTTTGAATTCGGCGGCGACGGGAATGTCGACCGCTACAGTCAGTTTCACCGCTCAGCCCAATCCGCTGAACATTGCGCGCCAAGCTTCAATCAATATTGTCGGGTCCGCGTCTACAACGAATACGGCGAGTGTGGAAGTGACCGAAACGGGTGTTTGCACCTATACCTTGACGCCTGGGCCGCAGATTTCTGTTCCCGGCACGGGCGGGACCGGGAGCATCGCGGTGAACACCCAGGCGGGGTGCGCGTGGTCGGCGGTATCGAGCCAGATCAGTTGGCTGACGATAACCGGCTCCGCCACCGGGACGGGCTCAGGAAGCTTCCAGTACACAGCGGCCGATAACACGACCGCAAGCGATCGGACGGCAACAATCGCTGTCGCCGATCAGACTCTCACCGTGGTCCAGGGAACTGCCTCCGGGGCGCCCGGGACCGGAACGGTCACGATCACCGGGAGCCCGCAATCGGCCCAAGTCAACCAATGCCCCGGAAATCCCCACGGGCCATGCATGGCGACCATCCAGGAGGGCGGGGCAGTCACCGTCTGGGTGAACGGGCAGAGTTATTCAGCGCAGTATCCCCCCAATGAATCCGCCGCATCGCTGGCGTGGGCGCTGGCGACGCAGATGAACGCAACGTCATCGCTCATCTTTGCAACGGTTCCCGGGAATGGGAATACCATCATCATCACAGCCAACGTCAATGGAGCTGCGACGAATTACCCGCTGTCAACCTCCTTCGGGTTCAACACGTCTAACTTCTCATCGCCGGCTTTTCAGGCGACGGCATCGGGACAACCACGTAATCAATCCACCCCCGCCGCTTAGCCCTACGATCAGCAGCCCGTCTCCGTACTATGCCATCGCCGGAAGCGCGAGCTTCTCGATGCAAGTGGTTGGCTACAACTTCACCGGCACCTGCGTGGTGGAGTGGAATGGGAACCCTCTGGCCACGGTTTTCCAGAGCGACCAATTTCTGAGTGTGCAGATTCCGGCGTCGTTGGTGGCGGCGCCGGGGTCCGCCAAGATCACTGTGGCTGACACCTCCAGCGGGCTGGCCTCCAGCGCGGCCGTCTTCCCGATCCTGTCGCCGGCCGCGGCCACGGCCGGGGTGGTGCAGTTGATCAGTATCGCCCCGGACGGCTCGGCGGCAAACGACGACAGCGCGGTAGCGGCATCCATCAGCCAGACGGGAAGGTATGTTGCCTTCCAATCGGCGGCGACGAATCTGACCTCGGACCCGGCAAATGGGATCGAGCAGGTATTTCTCCGGGACACTTGCATTGGAGCGGTGGCAGGTTGCACGCCTTCGACGCAGTTGGTCTCAGTTACCGATGACGGAGCGCCGCCCAACGCCCAAAGCCGCGGTTCCGCTGTCAGCGCCGATGGGCGTTTTGTCGCCTTCGATTCCGGAGCAACCAACTTTGTTCCCCAGTCCGGAATTTGTGGTCCAGTGCTAAATTGCGTCTATCTGCGTGATATGTGCACAGGCGCTGCGTCCGGTTGCTCGCCGAAAACCGTCCTGGCCTCCGTCGGAAGCGATGGAACAATACTTGATGGTGCCAACCCAACGATTACACCGGACGGTCGATATATAGCCTTTAACTCAACAGGGAGCGCCCCTGGCGTGAACCAGATTCTTGTGCGCGACACCTGCAATGGAGCACCGCCAGGGTGCACACCGAGCACCCTTACCGACTCACTCAACGTTGACGGCCAGCCGGGCAACGCGAACAGCCTCCACCAGCAGCTCACTTCGGATGGGCGCTTCGCTGCCTTTGTTACCTACTCGGCGAACATGTCGGACCCCAGCGCGCCTGCGAATTTCACTTTGCAGTCGTTCTGGGTGCGGGATACCTGCACGGGCGCGGCGACGCCCTGTACACCCACGACGACGCGGGAGGACGTGGCCAGCGACGGCACACCGAACAACAGCGATCTGTTTGCCGGCGCAGTGGCCTCGATCAGCGACAACGGGCGCTACGTCTCCTTTGACGCTTCGTACAGGTCCACCGATCTGGTGCCGCAGGATATCGGGGGCCACGCAAATGTCTATTGGCGCGATACCTGCGTGAACGCGCCCGCCGGCTGCCAGCCGTCGACCATCCTGGCTTCGCTGGGTAACGATGGATCAATCGCCAACGCGGGCAGCGACACCCAATCGATGAGCGGGGACGGCCGCTTTGTGGTCTTCGAATCGATTGCTACGAATCTGGTTGCCTTCGACAATTCTGCGGCGGGCAGTTGGCAGGAGATCTACGGAAGGGACACCTGCGCCGGGGCGCCGGCGGGCTGCTATCCGAGCACGGTGCGGCTGGCGGTGACGACCCCGCAGCCGAATGCCTTTGTGCCGGGAAATTTCCCGAGCGGCTACCCGGTGATCAGCGGGGACGGGCATTACGTCGTCTTCCTTTCCAGCTCGACCAACTTTGTGGCGTCGGCCAAAGTGCAGCACGCCATGGTCTACCTGGCGAAGACCGGATTCTAGTGCTTTGCGGGAGTGACCTTGCCTGCGAAAAACGTACCCCTTAGCGAACTGCTGTAATTCAGCAGTGTGTTTTTGGGGAGGCTAGCAGAAGAGAAATGTTGGCCTTTCTGTTGGCCTCTCTGGTTGTGTTGTTTTAGAAGTGATTGAAAGTAAATTACTTATAAAACTACCTGGCTCCTCAGGTAGGACTCGAACCTACAACCCTTCGGTTAACAGCCGAATGCTCTGCCATTGAGCTACTGAGGAGTGTCGCGCTGCAAATGGTTCACTACAAAGGTAGCAGAGAGCGTGGGGCGCGTCAAAAACAACGCTGTAGGAAGGTGGCGGAAACGGCTTGCGGAAGGTTCCACGTGAGGACGCGGGCAGGGGATGCGGGTTCGCAGGGATGAAGCCGCTGCGGCGGGGTCAGCCAGATGGGCGCGGAGAAGCTGGGCAGCGATAGGATATTCTGGACCAAAGAGGAGGCCCGATGTCGCGGATTTCCCGGCTTGAGCACAGCGAAGTGACCCCGGAGATTGCCGCGCTCTACGACAAAGTCTTTGCCCAGCGCGGGAATGTGCCCAACATGTTCCGGGTGATGGCGCACAGACCTGAGATCTTCTCGACCATGCAGGCGCACTTCGACGCGGTACTCAATACCGGCACGGTCTCAACCCGGCTGAAGGAGCTGATCATCGTGCGCACCAGCCAGGTAAACGAAACGCCCTATTGCCTGGCTAGCCACACCGCGCTGGCAAAGAGGCTGGGGTGGAGCGATGAGCAGTTGGCGCACCTGGCCGAGTGGCCTGGACGCGAGGACTTTACCCCCGCTGAGAAGGCAGCCCTGCGGCTGGCCGAGACCGTCACCCGCAACGCGCACAAGGTGAGCGACGAGCAGTTTGCCGAGTTGCTCGGATTTTACTCCGAAGGCGAGATTGTGGAGCTGCTGTGCGCCATCGGCCTCTTCAACTACTTCAACCGCTTCAACGACGCCCTGCGCATGGAGCCAACCAAGCCCGGCGAGGGCGGCTGCGCGGCGCCGGAGGGGAAAACAGCGGCGGCGCAATAACTTCGGCCCTTTCCTTGGGTTTCATTCCATAACCCCGAGCCGAGTTGAGCGATCGATCGGTGCCGACATTCAGAAGGACTGCCTGAGAGACAATGATCCGAACCACCTGCATGTTCCAGACCACCAAGAAGGAGTTCCTTTTCCCGCATGAAGCTGAAACTGCCCGCCGGCCCATTCCGAGCCTATCTCTTCGACTGCGACGGCACCATCGTGGATTCCATGCCGCTGCACTACATCGCCTGGAAGACGGCTTTCGCTGAGTGGAATTGCCCCTTTCCCGAAGATCTTTTTTACTCCTGGGGCGGCAAGCCCACGCGGGAGATTATCGCCACGCTGAATGAGATGCACGGGCTCGCCATGCCTGTGGAGGCGCTCGCCGAGCACAAGGAAGATCTCTACTTCAAGTTGCTTCCGCAGCTCAAGGCGATCCCAGAAGTGCTCGATATCATCGAGGCCGAGCATGGCCGGTTTCCCTTTGCCGTGGTTTCTGGCGGCCGGCGAATCTCGGTGACCAAGGCGCTCAGCGCACTGCACCTGATGGACAAATTCGATACCATTGTTGGCGCCGACGACTACACGAACGGCAAGCCGGCTCCGGACGCCTTTCTGCTTGCCGCTGCCCGGCTTGGGGTGGCGCCGAAGGATTGCCTCGTCTTTGAGGACACGGACCTGGGGATTCAGGCGGCAACGGCTGCCGGCATGGCCTCCGTGCGGATTCCGCAGCCCCACGAAAGAGGCTGAGGAACCGGAGCCTCGCGGCGCGCGTAATGCTCGGGAAAGAGCGGAAAGAAAGGAGCTTCCGGTGCCTGCGAATGAAACGGACAAGAAACCGGAGGCTCTTCAAGCCCGCCATAGGGCCGAAACCCTGCTCCTGCTGGCCATTGCCGCAGCTGTAACGCTCACTCACCTGCTCACCAATGGCCGTTATGGCTTTCACCGCGATGAACTCCAGTTCCTGAGCGATGCCCGGCATCTCGATTGGGGATTTGTAGCCTATCCGCCGCTAACGCCGTTTCTTGAACGCATCGGCATGGAACTCTTTGGCTTATCGCTGGTGGGGCTGCGCCTCTTTTCGGTGATCGCGCAAGCGGCGGCGATCGTTGTTACAGGGCTGATGGCGCGGGAGCTGGGCGGCGGACGGCTGGCTCAAGGAACGGCGGCTCTGGCGGTTGCTCTCTCGCCGCTGCCGCTGTTTGAAGGCACCGAGTTCCAATACACCACCTTCGATTACCTCTGGTGGGTGCTGATTGCGTACTTTACGATCCGGCTTCTGAAGACGGAAAACGCGCGCTGGTGGCTGCCTATCGGCGCGGTGGTAGGCCTGGGACTGCTGACCAAGTATTCGATCGTCTTTTACATCGCCGGAATTTTGACCGGGATGGTTTTCAGCCGCGCGCGCCGCTTCTTCAAGAGTCCGTGGTTCTGGGCCGGCATAGCCCTGGCGCTCCTGGTTTTCTTGCCCAATTTTCTGTGGCAGGTGCGCCACGATTTCATCTCCTACCGCTTTCTTAAGTTCATCCACGCACGCGACGTGGGCGAAGGGCGCGCGGATGGCTTTCTGTCCGGTCAACTCCTCATCTGCATCAATCCCTTTGCCGCGCTACTGGCAATCGCCGGCCTGGCGAGCTTTCTGCGCAGCAGCCGCTACCGGATGCTGGCCTGGATGTACCTGATCCCGCTGGCGCTCTTCTTCTTCGGCAAGGGACGGGACTACTACCTGGCCGCTGCCTATCCCATGCTGCTGGCGATGGGCGCGGTGTCATGCGAAGGCTGGGCCGCTTCCCCGCCAAAGCTTTCTGTCTCAGCCGCAAAGAAACTCCGCAAGGGCGCAGCTGCCAAAGGCAGGCGCAGTGGATCGGCGCTGGGCCGGCGCGCGGCGGTGGCTGTCTTCTTCGCCGGCCTCGCAGTCTGCGGAGCAGCGATTTGCGCCATTGTTCTTCCCTTCCAGTCGAGCGGCAAACTGCGGGATTTCGCTCTGCAGAAGAACGGCGATCTGCGCGAGGAATTCGGCTGGAACGACCTGGTGAAGACCGTAGCCGGCATTCGCGACTCCCTCCCCGCCCAGCAACAGGCGAATGTGGGCATCATGGTGGGCAACTACGGCGAACTTGGCGCATTGGAGGTCTTTGGACCGTCTTACCATTTGCCCCCGCCCATCAGTCTTGTCAACTCGGCCTGGCTGCACGGCTACCCCACGCCGCCGCCTGCCACATTGATTGTTGTGGGCCTTTCTGGCAAGGTCATCGACCAGATATTCACCGGCTGCCAACTCGCCGGACACAACGCCAACGCAGAAGGCATCGTCAACGAAGAGAGCCAGTACCACCCTGACATCTTCGTCTGCGGCCCGCCGCGACTTCCGTGGCCCGTCTTCTGGAAAAGGTACCAGGGCTTCGGTTGAGGTTTCATCCCCGGTCAATACAGGAGCACGGCCACGCGATAAGCCGTGAACGAGCCGGTCAGGTTCTGGGCCGGGCAACTTCCCACGGCGGCTTCGCGATACTGCCCCGAGCGAAGCTTCTCCGTCAACTGCCACGGCAGGCGGGTCAAGTCCGCACCCTGCCAGAGCATCAGAAAGCCCGGCTCCTGGCCGCTCGTGGCGTTCCGGTCGTCAACGCACAAGGAACGGGCATCGGTGGAGTCGCGCAACAGGGCGACGCCGCTGGGGCGCAGCAAACCGGCAACGGCGGCCTCCACCTGGGCCGGCGTGAAGACAGGCACAGCGCGTTCGTAGTCGGCCACCGCATATAGTCCCTGGCGGCCAGCTACGACGGCCACTCCCACGCGGTCCACATCGGGGCTGAGCAGGTTGGCGCGGTGGTCGCGGGAGCGCATCCAGGCGTTGTGAATCGAGGCCGGCGTGGGCGCCATCGCCACGTTTTCTTCCATCACGCTGAAGTGCGCGCCGGCCAGCGCGGCCCGCTGCTCGACATCCAGCTCGCCGGCATAGCGATGGGCGATTGCTCCCTCGGCAGCCATACGCAGGCAGTGCTGGCGGGCGGCCGCGGCCAGCGAGGGATCCCAGCGGAGCGGCGCTGCCCCGGCGGCGGCGCGCGCCTGGTTGGCCAGCAGGACGATCTGCCAGGCTTCCGGCTGAATGGCATAGGAACCTTGAAGCTGCGAAGCCGGGTACTGGGACGCCTGCGCCAAGAGCGCGGGCGCAACCAGCGCCAGACAAACCGTCAGACTCTGCCTCAAGATGCTCATAGCCAATTGAACACCGCATCGCCGCGGGAGTCGCGGTATTCTTGGCATGTGGCGATCGCTCTTGAAGTTACGAATGTGTTAGCGTCGGGCGGGGCTGGGCATTCACCGCCAGCGGCTGGCCGCCGCGGGAGTGGGGCTGCTGGCCGCGCCCTGGCTTGCGCCCCACAACCCGGCGGCCATCGACCTGCTGCATCGGTTGCAAGGCCCCTCCGCCGCTCATTGGACCGGAACCGACGAACTGGGCCGCAACACGCTCTCCCGGCTGCTGTGCGGAGTGTGGCTTTCGCTGGCTGTTTCAGTCAGCGTGGTTTCGGTTGAGGCTCCATCCCCAGTCAATACAGAAGCACGGCCACGCGGTATGCCGCGATCGAGCCTGTCAGGTTCTGGGGCGAGCAACTGCCCACAGCTGCCTCGTGGTACTGTCCCGAGCCTAGCTTCTCCACCAACTGAGGCGGCAGGCGCGTAAGGTCCGTGGCCTGCCAAAGCATCCGAAAGCCCGGCTTCTCGCCGCTCGGGCCGTTGCTGTCGTCAGCGCAAAGAGATCGCGCATCGATCGTGTCGCTCAGCAGGGCTACGCCGGCTGGTCGCAGCAATCCGGCAACCGCAGCCTCCACCTGGGCTTGCGTCAGCATGGGAACGGCACGCTCGTAGTCGGCTACCGCGTAAAGCCCCGCGCTGCGCGCCACAACAGCAACTCCGATCCGGTCCACATCCGGGCTGAGAATGTTGGCGAGGTGCTCGGGGGAGTTCATCCAGCCACTTTGAATCGAGGCGAGCGTCTCGGCGATTGCCACATTTTCCTCCATCATGCTAAAGCGCGCGCCCGCTTGCGCGGCCCGCTGCTCAACATCGAGCTCACCGTCAAAGCGATGAGCCATTGCCCCCTCGGCAACCATGCGCAAGCAGTGCTGGCGGGCAGCCTCGGCCAGCCTGGGATCCCATTGCAGCGGTTTGAGCCCGGCCGCGGCGCGCGCCTGATTGGCGAGGCGGACTAGCTCCCAGGCCTCGGGCTGAATCGTCGTCTGGCGTCCGCCTCCCGAAGACGATCCTCCTGGAGCCGCGTGCGAACCGATCGCAGGGCACCAGTATTCTGTATTGCTAGCCGAGGCCGGCGCGATCAGATAGTAATAGGATTTTCCGGCGATTGCGCTCGAGTCAGTCAACTCAATCGGCTGCCCAGACGGGTTGGTGGCTGCTGGCGAAGCGATGAATGGATCGGAGCTAGGCCCAGTGAGCGCGACCACCGAATCGAAGCTCTCATTCTGGCTGGCATAGATGTTGTAGTGATCCACGGGGAACTTGGGATCCCCGCTGGTGTCAATCCAAGCAATCTGAATACTCCCTGGGTTGGTGGAATCTCCGGGCACAACCAGAGCCTCGGCATTCAAGTTGCAAACATTGGAATGAAGCGGGTGCAGGATTGCGGTCACGCTGTGCAGCAAGCCGTCGTCCCCGGTGCAAGCAAAGGTATAGGCTTGATCGGCAAGGCCGGTCAATACAACGGTGGTCGATCCTGCGTCGCCCGTTCCCGAAACTCCAGGGCCGGTCACAGTGCAATCCGGCTTGACGTTATAGCCAGTCCAAACGAGTTCGGCCGGGTTGCTTACCAGAACATCCGTCGTGGTCGGAGTCCGCTTCAAACTTACCGAATCAACCGCGTCAGCCCTTGTTTGGCTATTCGTCAGGGTCGCCAGGCTCAGCATGGGGTGCTCCGGGCCCTCGATCTCAAACTGCAGGCTGGCGGTATAGGTCTCCCCGCAGTACATTGAGAAGTCATAAATTCCTGGCTCGGTAAGCGGACCCACTTGCGGTGCCGACTGAGGAAGAGGCCAGTTGGACCCGGTCCCAATGGTGCCCGTGGTTGACGATACCAGCACGCCCGGCGGCAGGGTTGCCTCAATCGTACAGGCGACGAAGCTCGCATCCGCATGCCAGCCTAATTGCAGCATGGTCCCTCGCGCTACCGGATTCGGCACCGGCGGAACAGAATCGTCAAGAGGCACGGCGACGGCCAAGTATGGAACCCCTGTTCCCAGATTCGTCGCGGCTACGGCCGCGCCCACTCCGGCAGGCGCAGTGTTGAAGGCGAGTTCGCGATTTGCGCACGACGACGGCGGCGTGCGATCCGCCGGAGCCATGCCCATGCACTTCCTCAATTCCTCCAGGTGCTTCTTATACAGCTTGTCGTAGGTTGCCGCGGGAGTGGGCGAGGGGATGATTTTGCCCGGGCGTTTGTTTCCCGTCGGCATCCACCGGGTATGATCGTAATCCTTGGCAATCAGGGTGTTCGCCTGGCTGGGCCTGGTATTACCGGTGACGTAATTGAACCATCCACTGACAGGGTCGTCGGCAGCTGCTCCGGCGCCCCATGTAAAGTTTGTCCTGGCGAACCATGTCACCTTCCCAGAGAGCTTATGGCACGAGGTGCATGTGGGGAGTTTCTGCTGGGCTGCCTGCTCGGCTGGAGTGAATGTCTTATCCGGAGGCAGCAGGCCCAATTTGCCAACATCGACGAAATTGTCTGTCTTCGGCCAGTTGAAGATCTTTTTCTCCGGGGCAGGCGCCGCTGCGGGAACGGTGTAGAGCGGGGTACTGTAGAAGTTGTCGGGGTTGTTTCTGAAGCTGTTCTTCTGCGAGTAAAGCCATTGGCTGTTCATCCATGGTCCGTTGTCATGGCACCTGGCGCAATCGGAACCAGCGGTTTGGGATGGCTTCAGCCAATATCCCGCCGTATCTGTGTCGGGCCGGGGAACCGCTCTGCCGTCAACCTTGGCGCTGGCCCCTTCCTCGGTTTGAAACCAGCAGGTCTTTCCGTTCTCCTTGTTATTCATGATGATTGCGACATCATCGAAGTCGGTCAGAGCGGTGCTGTCACTGATCTTATGGCGGCAGAACAGAGCCCCCTGGAAGCTTCTGTTGCCGGGAATGGCGATGTTGGTCAGGTAGGTTGCATCGTAACACTGACTCGGCTCGGCCCCGCCGGAACCCAGCCAGGCAGGGGTGTCGCATGAGGGCAGATGATTCGGCCTTGCGGCGTCCAGAGCCCGTTCCGGCAGTCTCGCAAGCGGGATATCGTTCTTGAACGTCGTCAGCAGTGTGCCTTTACCGCAATCCCAGGTGGCTGGGAGGTCGGCGGCTTTGATCCCAAGCTCGGAATAGCAAAACCCCGCGTAATCCTTCGCGGAGTCCGTCTGCGCCAGGCACGCTGACGCCGCGCCGAAAACGGAAACGACGCAAAACAACCGCTGCAAGCCGCGCATGGCTCTCCTCCAGATCGGCCTGGCATGGACGCATTCGCTGCACTGCCCTCCATACCCATTTTTGGCCAATGAATGTATGGCGCTCAATCGCCTGCTATCGAAACAAGTGAGGACTTGCTGTTGGGGATGACTCCAGGAGAGTCTTCAGGCCATGAGTTTCCCACAGAATAGATTCTCGCGGCAAGAACATTTTTGCATTCCCGTTTGGACAAATCCAAGAGGTCAGGTTGCTTGCGGCTGTATTCTTGCTGTGCCGATGGTCTTCTTTAATGCCAACACGTTGCGGCTCGCAGCAAGGCGGATCGGCCGCCAGCCACTGGCCGCCGCGGGAGTGGCGCTGCTGGCCGGCTTTGTGCTGGCCGGCGCGGCCGCTCCCTGGCTTGCGCCGCACAACCCGGCGGCCATCGACCTGCTGCACCGGCTGCAAGGCCCCTCCGCCGCCCACTGGGCCGGAACCGACGAGCTGGGCCGCGACACGTTCTCCCGGCTGTTATGGGGAGCGCGGCTTTCGCTGGCCGTTTCTGTGAGCGTGGTTTCGGTTTCGCTGGCGCTCGGGCTGGCCATCGGCGGCGTCGCTGGCTACCGGGGCGGCTGGGTGGATACGGCGCTGACCACCTTTGCCATGAACACCTTCCTGGCGCTGCCCGGCATTCTGCTGGCCATCGCCTTTGCGGCCTTCCTGGGGCCGGGATTCGCCAACCTGGTGCTGGCGCTGGCCATCGGCGGCTGGGCCGGCTATGCGCGCCTCGTCCGGGCGCAGGTGATGGCGGTGCGCGACCGCGAGTATGTGGATGCGGCCCGCGCGCTGGGGGCAAGCGGAATGCGCATCTTCTTCCGCCATATTCTGCCCAACATCGTGCAACCGATCATGGTTCAGGCGGCTATCGGCATGGCCGGGGTGATTCTGGCCGAGGCCACGCTCTCGTTTCTGGGGCTGGGCATTCCCGCGCCCGCGCCCAGTTGGGGCTCCATGCTCAACGACGCCCGGCTGCACCTCTTCGATTCGCCGCACTTGGTGCTCTTTCCTGCTCTGGCGATTGCCGGCGCGGTGCTGGGCTTCAACTTCTTGGGCGACGCCTTGCGCGACCGGCTCGACCCGCGGACGCGGCTGGAATTGGGGCTGTGAGGTGACATGGCAAACTTGAGGACGGGTAGCAGTGAACACTGCCAAAAGGACTTCCGCTTCGAGCTTTGGCACGCGGGCTTTGGCGATATGTCTTATGCATATTGCGACGGATGTGGCATGGTTGCCACGATCGATTACTCGAACAAAGATCTATCGAAGCTGCCACCGATTTCACCGCACTACCAAGTAATCGACACCGAATTGGAACCGTTCCTTCACCCGTGCGCCTGCGGAGGACGATTTCGAAAGGGCGCTTTTCCGCGCTGCCCGCACTGCAAAGAACCGCTCTCCGCCGAATATGCGGCGGGCCACATTGAAAGGAGTTCGCCGGGATCGGCCAAGGGCTGGCGCTGGCAACGAAGTTGGGTTGGGCTATATTGCATCGCTATTGAGGATACGGCCAATCCGGGAACTCTACGCAGAATAAAGGATCCGTATTGTGGGCGAGAGTAGACCAGCGAAGATCGGCGTGGTCAGCGATACGCACGGGCTGTTGCGGCCCGAGGTTGCGCCTGCGCTCACTGGGGTGGAGCGCATTCTGCACCTCGGCGATGTGGGCAGAGCTTCGGTCCTTCAAGGTTTGGAGCAGATCGCGCCGGTGACAGCAATTCGCGGCAACGTGGACAAGGAAGGCCCGTGCAGCGAGCTGCCGGAGACCGAGGTTGTGCTGATCGCGGATCGCTACGTCTACATGCTTCACGACCTGAAGACGCTGCACCTGGACCCGGCGGCGGGCAGGTTTGCCGCCGTGCTCTTCGGCCATACGCATGTGCCCAACTTCTACCGGCGCAAGGGCGTGCTGTACTTCAACCCCGGCTCGTGCGGGCCGCGCCGGTTCGAGCTGCCGGTAACGGTGGGGCTGCTGACGATCCGCGAAGATGGGGAGTTCAAGGCGGAGATCATCCCTCTCACCCCAGCTTAGCCCTTGGGTAACTTTCGGATAGCCGGTTACGCGGCCGGAACGGTGCGATTTGAACCCAATATTGCCGTCATTGAACGGGGTTGACGGCAGCGGACGCGGGCAACAGCCTCGAAGGTTCGGGATTGTCTCGCTTGTATTGCAGCTTGAGAATGCTCAACTGGTATTTGCCTTCATGCGTGTATTTGAGCGATTGAACATCCTGGGGTGCGTCTTTTGGGGCGAGGAGGCGCCAGGCTTCCGGCGCCTGCCAGGGATTGAAGCCCGCATCGGCGACCAGTTGCAGGGCCATGCGCGCTAACTCTCGCTGAAGCCTGACCTCCATTTCGTGGTCCACAATTCCTTCTACGGCCTCTCCGGCTATGTATCCGGCCGGGAATAAGGCAGGAATGGACGCTACAACCGCAGATCCGCCAGCCGCCAAGTCGAGCGGCGAAATGGTTACGAGCTGCCGCTGCAGGTTGAACGCGACTGCGTCGGCCAGCACGGCGGCAAGCTGGTTATCGTTCTGCAGGCGTTCCACGACGTTCTTGGGCACGAGGACGAGCCCTACATTGCACGCAAATGCAGACCGGACCTTGTCGTCGGCAACGGCATAAAACCGGAAAGGAATACGGGAGGGACTGTTTAGCGGGAGTTGCTTCTGGAACGCAGGCACGATCTGCATTCCGATTCGTTCCACGCGTTCCTGGAGTGGTGGGTCTGCGGGAACCCTGTGCCAACCGCAGGGACCACCGGCGTCGCTCAAACGGACCTTGGTGTGGGGGCTGACAAAGTGCCCGTCCGCGTCAAGCAGGCTGTCGCGCGTGACAGGCTGGTAATCCAAGGCATGCTTCGCTTTCCTCGGGCCCATCGCCGTAAGTGACTTGCGCGATCCCGGAGGGAAGAACTCGGCCTTGCGGGCGACCAGGACTCCTGTGTCGTCGCGTACCCCCTCAAAATGGATCCAGGTGCCGGGCACCACGTCGACCAGGGATTTCAAGCTGCCCGAGAAGGCGGTCACAGTTCCGGGCTGGACGCGAATGCTATATCCATCGGCGTGGAACAACGGGTCTCCCGCGATCGAGGCTACCTTTACGACCAAAGCCAAGCCGGATAGTTTCTGGCCGGAGTTACCTGGACTTTCATTGGCATCGGCGCCCGGCTCGGCTTGAGCCGGTTTGGCGATTCCCGCTGCAGGCTGTTGCGCATGGTTTGGTGAGCAGAAAACCACGAAGAAGGTGGAGAGCCACACCCGCGAGAACATCCATAGCGTTTCTCGGCTCGCCACGCACCTTCTCCCTTACTGAGTCTTGTGAATCAGTATACTTCCGAAACGATCGAGATTCCTCCCAACTGCCACTAGCTTGGGCGTTGATAACAAGCCCAACTCACTCGCCCGGGCCCGATGCAGGTCCGGTTCCGTGGTTTGGGGGTGGTCTGCCGCCTGTCCGCCCCCTTTGCCTGACATTCGCACTGAAGACGATTCGATGGCTGGGACAGGATCGCGCTCGACCAGGAAGTCGGTTCAAGAACATCGAGCGGCGGAAGGTGTCGCGCCGGGTGGGTCTGAATCCGGCGAGCGCGTGGACGTAGGTATACGGGCAGGCGGGCGTGGCTGACCTGAGCGCGATTCAGGCTGGGCACAATGTGTCGCGGAGGGTCGCCAGCGCTGAGCCAGCAGCGAGCGGCACGTCCGCGAGAGAGTGCTAACAACCCTTTTTGGGCTTCTTGATCTCGACCTCGGTGGACACCCAGTCTGACAGGCGCTTGTCATTGATTTCACCATCCCCGGCCGTTGGGGAGAGCGACGAACGGGCCAGCGCCAAGGTGACCTTGACCTTTCCCGCCATGCAGTAGGCTCCGGTCAACTGCGCCAGCGACTTGTCCGCCAGTTCCATGTAATCGGCGGGAAGGGTTCCCTGGGCGCCAGAGATATCGAACGGGGCCAGGATGACCTGGTTGATGATCAGATCCTTTGACTTCACCTTGGAAGAGTCGTACCGGACGACGAGGGTGGCCCGCGTCTCCAGCGAGTCGGGGTCGGCTGTGAAATTGATGGCCGGAAGAGTGATGCCCTCCGGGCTGGGCTTGGCCGCCTTGGTGTCAAACGCAAGGCGGTACGCAGGTCCCTTCCATTTGGGCCCAACAGGAATGCCGGATGCCTTGTCCCCCTGGTTTCCGCACCCCGCCAGGAATGCCAATCCGCAGATCGCCAGTGCCAATCCGCAGATCGCCAGTATGATGCCTTTTCTCACGTCGTCCCCCTTCGTTGCCCAGAAATTACCGGCCATAATACCACTCCCGCGCGGCATTGTAATGTGATCGGAAGAATGCCGGCGCGATGGGTGGTGGTTTGGGGGCCGGACGGCGGGATCTTGCGGGTTCCGGCCGGATCGCCGCCGATCCGTCCGTAATGTTTTGATTTGGCTTTAAGTGCACTCGCGGTTCAGCCCAAAAGCCGCATTGGGGAAGAGTGGCCGTTAATACAGGACTATCCGAGTCCCTTTGGGGTCAAAGCCGATTGTTACGCTGTTCGGTCCGCCGCAGCGGCTTAAGCGGGCAGGCCCGCTTCCGCTCACTTCCCTCCTGGCCGCACCCGCAGAAAAAAGCCGGTAAATCGGTACCGCGCGTGCAGCACGGCAGGTGTTACCGTCGATTCCCCCGTCAGCGGATCAACGAAGGTCACCGCTTCCTCGGTTGCCCTTTCGATCGCAATGAAGTGTCCGGCTCCTCCCATCTGCACCCCCGCAATCGATGGAGACGGAAAAGTGCTGTCGCTCAAAACGAACGCCGTCTCGGCCCCCCTGCGCCGGATCGCCCGTGCCAGATACCAGGCTTCCGTTCCGCCAGCATAGGTATAGCTGTCGACCGCCAGCTCCCTTTCCGTCACGCTCTCGCCAAATCCGCGCAGAATTGTCGCGGCGCTCGCCGGCCCGCAGGTGGCATAACTGCTCTGTAAACAGACGCTTCCCGCGCACCTGTCATGGAGTACCGCCGTATCCAGCGGGTCCAGGATCGGTTTCATAAACGGGATCAGCAGTATTATGCCGAACACAACCGGCACCGCCACGCTGCCCACTATCGTTTCCGCATCATCCCACGCGTGAATGACCCCGCCTAGAAATCCTATCCCCGAAAACGTCAGTTCAATCCACGGCACGATCCGAATATCGTAGTACCAGATCACATTGTCGAACAGATGCAAATAATAGAAGACGGCCAGCAAACAGGGAACCGCCAGGAGGACACCGACCGCTAGGCTCAGCCGCGGCCAACGCCTATAGCAAGACTCTCCCGCTGCAAACAATCCGCACCCCAGCAGAAAAGTCGGGACGGTTGCGGGGTTCGCGTTCATCGTTTCCTGTCTGCGCAAAGCGCCACTAGGTCGGAGATCGTCGAATCGCAATCTCTCTCGTTCAATTCCGGCTCCAGGCAATTGTATCGCTCCGGAGGCTGGCGAAATGCTTAAGGGGCTTGCCGCATACCGAATGGGAGTTGTGTCTGGATCGCCGCCAACCCAGAAACCATGCCGCCGAGCCCCACGCCAGCCGCAGCGGCAACCTACCCCCGCATTCTCGGGTTCACCCAGCGGTAGACCACGTCGGTGAGCATGTTGACCAACAAGTAGGTCAAACCGATCAACAGCAGGCAGCCCTGCAACAGCGCGTAGTCGCGATTGGAGATGGCGCTGACGGTGAGGCTGCTGACGTTTGGCTAAGGCGGCGAGCCGGAAGCAAGATTGTGCCCCTGGCTTCTTCTTGAGGCGCCTGACGGTGCGAACTGAACACGTCTCACTTAGTGACAAGGAGGGTATTCCTCCTTATGCATTCATTACTCCTCAATTGATTTAATTACACTTAACGCTGTGTGCTGCGGCCCAGTTGCAATTCCGCGGCGAATCCCTGTTTGAGGCCCTGGAATGCCAACGAGAGCAACCCTTTCCATAGTTACGCTCGCATTTGCGTTCGTGCTGACCTGCGCGGCGGTGCTGGGCGCGCAGACGCCGGACGCACAGACGCCCGACGCGAAACCTCAGCAAGCCATGGCAATGTCCGGCACCTCGACCGATCTGTTTCTGATGCCGGGGTCGGACTTCGACCGTCCAGGGCTGGTTCCCAGGGTCAACCTGAACATAGGCATCGGACACACCTTCGGATTTCTGAAGAAAGACCCCATCGGCGACGAGTTGACGGTTGCTTATACCTACGAAAACGCGGGAAGCCACGGGTTCTTCCACACCGATTTCGGGTCGCACACCGAGGCTTTGGGCGTGATGAAGAACTTCGGGCTGCCCCAAACGAAGGTTGTTACCGGCTACACATGGATACAGGGCGGGCTGACCAGTTTCACGGGTTACTCTCACGTGGAGAACCGCTTCTACGACGGCGAGGCGCTGGGCGCCGTGATCCACTTCAACGATCATAACTCGATCTGGATTCAAGAGAGTTACAACAAGATTCCTACCGTTCCCTGGTACACCACGACCGGCATAGGGTACACGTGGAGCTGGTGAGCCAGCAAAATCGCGGCGGACCGCTCATCCTCTCATGCGGGGGTTCACCCAGCGGTAGACCACATCGGTGAGCAGGTTGACCAGGACGTAGGTCAGCCCGATCGACAGCAGGCAGCCCTGCACCAATGCATAGTCACGGTTGGAGATGGCGCTGACGGTGAGGCGGCCCAGGCCGGGCCAACTGAAGATGGTCTCCGTGACGATGGCGCCGGCCAGCAGCGCGCCGAACTGCAGGCCGATAACGGTGACGATGGGGACCAGGGCGTTGGGCAGGGCGTGGCGGCAGACGACGGCCACCTCGCTGAGACCCTTGGCGCGGGCGGTGCGGATGTAGTCCTGGCCAAGCTCCTCGAGCATGGCGGTTCGCACCATGCGGGTGAGGATGGCGGCCAGCGACGCGCCCATGGCGATGGAGGGAAGAACCAGGTAGCGCCAGTCGATGGAGCGGCCTCCGCCCGAGTTTGCGCCGGAGACCGGGAGCCAGCCGAGGCCGATGGAGAAGACCAGAATCAGCACTGGGCCAAGCGCCAGGCCCGGAACGGAGAGGCCGAAGAGGCTGACGACAGAGAGCAACTGATCAAGCCAGCGGCCGCGGCGCACAGCGGCCAGAATGCCGGCGGGCAGCGCCAGGGCAATTCCCAGGGCCAGGGCGGTGAGGGTGAGAGCGAGCGTGTAGGGATAGCGGGCGGCGATCAGGCTGGCGACGGCGGAGTGGAGGCGGATGGAGCTGCCCAGGTCGCCGTGGAGGACGCCGGACCAGTAGTGAAGATACTGCGCCCAGAGGGGCTGGTCTAGGCCGTACTGATGGCGCAGGGCCGCCGTGTCCGCCGGAGTTGCGCCTTCGCCCAGCATTTGCAGGATGGGATCGCCGGGGACCAGGTGAATGAGCAGAAAGACCAGCGAGACCACCAGCCAGACGACCGGAACGGTGAGCACAAGGCGGGTGAGGATCTGCTTCATGGGCTGGAATCAACGATAAACCAGGGACCAGGGACTAGGGACTAGGGATCGGGAATTTGCTCCCTTATCTCAGGCCCCCTGGCTTATGGCACAATAACTTATCTCTCAGTTTTTCCGCCCTTTTCACAGGCAAGGAGTTCTGTATATGGGAAGTCTCTCGATCACAGAGGCCGTGCGGGCACTGGCATCAGGGCCGCAAGTTCATGCAAACACACCTGTTGTGCAACTGATAGAGGCCGCGATCAAACGCGGCGAGGCCCACTTGGCGGCCAATGGCGCGCTGGTGGCCATCACCGTCCCGCGCACCGGCCGCAGTCCCAAAGACAAGTTCACCGTTGACGATGACGTCACCCACAGCGTGGTTCACTGGGGCAAGGTGAACCAGCCCTTCACGGCGGAGCGTTTTGACGCCCTGCTGGAGCGGGCTCTGGAACACCTGCGCTCGCGCGAGCTGTTTGTGCAGAATCTCTTCTGCGGCGCGGACCCCGCTTACCAACTGCCCATCCGCGTTATCTCGGAGTACGCATGGCACGCCCTGTTTGTGCGCCAGCTCTTCGTCAGGCCGGAGGCCGCTGAACTGGCTGCGCATGCGCCGGAGTTCACTGTGGTCGCCGCTCCCGAACTCCAGGCTGTGCCGGAGCGCGACGGAACCCGGAGCGGGGCCTTCATCCTGGCCGACTTCACCCGCAAGATCATCCTCATCGGCGGGACAAAGTACGCCGGCGAGATCAAGAAGTCCATCTTCGGCGTGATGAACTTCCTGGTCCCCGGCCGCGATGTGCTGCCCATGCACTGCTCAGCCAATGTGGGTGCCGACGGCGTTACGGCGCTCTTTTTCGGTCTCTCCGGCACCGGCAAAACCACTCTCTCGGCCGTTCCCTCCCGCCGCCTCATCGGCGACGACGAGCACGGCTGGAGCCCGGCCGGCATCTTCAACTTCGAGGGCGGCTGTTACGCCAAATGCGTCGATCTGAGCGAAGAGAAGGAACCGCAGATTTATCACGCCATCCGCTTCGGCTCAGTGCTCGAGAACGTGGTTCTCGATCCCGACACCGGAGCGCCCAACTACGCCGATATCCGGTACACCGAGAACACTCGCGCAGCCTATCCTGTCAGTTTTATTGAGAACTCCGTGGTTCCAGGGGTGGGCGGCCACCCGCACAATGTCTTTTTCCTCACCGCGGACGCCTTTGGCGTGCTGCCGCCCATCGCCCGGCTCACACCGGCACAGGCGATGTATCACTTCCTCTCCGGCTATACGGCCAAGCTGGCCGGGACCGAAGCCGGCATGGGTTCCGACCCGATTCCCGAGTTCTCCGCCTGCTTCGGCGCACCATTTCTGCCGCTGGCCCCACGGGTCTACGCGGAGATGCTCGGCAAGCGCCTCAACCAGCACAAGGCTGCATGCTGGCTGGTGAATACCGGCTGGTCGGGCGGCAAATTCGGCGTCGGCAAAAGAATGAGCATCCGGGTGTCAAGGGCGCTGGTTGCCGCGGCGCTCAACGGCCACCTGGATGACGTGGAGTTTGTTACCGAACCGGCCTTCGGATTGCACATTCCCGTCAGTTGCCCGGATGTGCCGCCGGAGGTTCTCAATCCGCGCAACGCCTGGGCCGACAAGGCTGCCTACGACCGGCAGGCCGCCCACCTGGCCGACCGCTTCGAAGAGAACTTCTACCAGTTCGATGCGCCGGAGGCGGTCCGCGCCGGTGGCCCGCACGGCGGCGCAATCGTCTAGAGCATTTTCGCTGTTCCAGTAAAGCGGGCATGTTGTATCCCACCCCAGCCGCAAGAACAAGAACGCGGCGGGGGTAGGGCACCCAACTATCCACCAAGATGCTCCAAGGGGCGTCATGCCTCTTCCGCGACGATGATCACCGACGCGTTCGTCAAGCCGGATGCTGACGCCGCCAGCCGCATCTCACCGGGTCGGCCGGTGGATTGCACCAGCGCCAGCGCCCGGCCAGCGAAGGCCTTGCGGCGGTCACCCTGGTAGCTTTCGTGGCTTTCGGACTGGCCGTTGTCCAGCCCGAGGATGCGCCCTGGGCCGCTGAGTTCAAAGACTACTTCGTTGTTCGCGGTCGGGACAACGCGCCCGTCCTGGTCTACAATCTCGACGGCGACATGACACAGGTCGTCCCATCCGGCGCCGATGCGCGCTCTGTCCGCTGCAAAGCGAATGGCCACCGGATTGCCGGTCGTGCTTTGGTCCACGGTCAGCGCAACCTGGCCATCCTTTGTGCCCACGGCTTTGAGCGTGCCGGGTTGATAAGGCACGTACCATGCGAGATGAAGGTCGCCTGTAGTTTGCAGCACATTATCCCGGGGCGGAAAGTGCGCCCACTCATTCTCCATGCCTGTCTCGGGAAACATGAATCCCTGCGCGCCGAGGCTCTTGCCGTTCAGGAACAATTCGACTGTGTCGCAGTTGGTGAAGCAGATAACAGGAATTATCTCGCCTTCCATTCCGGCCCAGTTCCAATGCGGCGACAGGTGCAGCACGGGAGCCTTCGTCCAGATGCTCTTGTAGAAGTAATAGCCATCCTTAGGAAAGCCGCAGGTATCGATAACACCGGAGTGCGACGACTTAGACGGCCATCTTGCTTCGCCGAGATAGTCGATGCCGGTCCACATGAAGTCGCCGGCGACGTAGTCGTAGACCTGCGTGAATCGCTGCAACTGCTCGATCTCGATGCGCTCGTTGGACGTGGGCCTGGCGCTGTAAAAAGAGGTGCTCGCGCCGGGATAAAAGCTGGGCATCGCCCCGTTCTCGGTTCCGATGAAGCGCCGCCGGGGGAAGTCGTGGCGATCGATGCTGTAGAGCTTCTCTCGCCGGTCGCGCCAGCGGCCGGCGTAGTTATATCCCACCACGTCAAGTTCGGCCAGGAACTCCGGCAGCGCGCCGCGGGGTTCGGCGACGATCTGGTCGCAGGCCACGGTCACGAGCCGCGTCGGATCTTCGGTGTGCAATATACGCATTAACTCGCGCAGAGTTTCCACGCCTCTGGGCACATCCTGATCCTGAACTTCGTTGCCCGCGCTCCAGATGACAATGGACGGGTGATTGCGGTCGCGGGCGATCATATCCTTGAGGTCGCGCGCTCCCCAATCGTCGAAGTACCGGTGGTAGCCATACTCCGGCTGCTTCCTCTCGCGCCATTCGTCGAAGGCCTCGGCCATCACCAGAAAGCCCATGGTGTCGCAAAGATCGAGAAACTCCTCTGTGTGCGGATTGTGGCTGGTGCGAATGGCGTTGCAGCCCATCTCTTTCAGCAGCGCGAAGCGCCGCTCCCAGATGCGCCTGGGAACCGCCGCGCCCACCGAACCCCCATCGTCGTGCAGGCAAACTCCGTTCAGCTTGACTCGTTCGCCGTTCAGCAGAAATCCTTTGTCCGCATCGAATTCGATGGAGCGGATGCCGAAAGGAGTGCTCAATGCATCGGCCTCCGCGCCTTCGCAGCGCAGCGCTTGGCGAGCGGAATAAAGGTATGGCGAAGCGGTGGACCAGAGCCGCGGCTGGGACACAGTGATGCGCTGCACAAAAACATGCTCTCCACCGGCGGGTATCTCCGCCTCAGCTTCCGCCGACTGGACTGTAACTCCATCCTGGCCGGCGACAGCGGTGCTCAGCTTGCAGGGCGCTGGTCTCGCAAGCCCATTCCGCACCCGCGTTGAAACTTCGACCACAGCAATCTGCTGAGTTATCTCCGGAGTAACGATGCCCGTGCCCCATTGTTCGAAATAGACAGGTCCGGTGTTGATAAGCCAAGTATGGCGATAGATGCCGGAGCCCGAGTACCAGCGCAGATTCGGCTGATGCGAGTTATCCACGCGCACGGCCACGACGTTTGGCTCGCCGCCAAAATGGAGATGCGGAGTCAGTTCGTAGAAGAAAGTTATAAACCCATAGGGGCGCGAACCCAGGTGCTGGCCGTTGATCCACACATCGCTGCACTGGTAGACGCCGTCGAATTGCAGCAAGACGCGGCGTCCCTCATAACTCCGCGGAAGCCTGAAGCTCTTGCGATACCAGCCGATTCCGGTAGGCAGGTAGGCGCCCTCGCCGCCGCATAGTTCACTTTCGCTGAAAGGTCCGGCAATGCTCCAGTCGTGCGGCAGATCCACCGGCGTCCAGCTTCTGCCGGCGGCCACGGGCGACTGCCCATTGGCGATGTCTCCCTTTGAAAAGCTCCAGCCGTCGTCGAAGCTCTGCTTGCGCGCGGGCGGCTGTGCGCCCGGCGCTGCCGCCTCGCCGGCGAGGGCATTTCCAAGTCCCATCGCGGATGCAACTCCGACCAGGGCGGCGTCGCCCAAGAAAGCTCTTCGTGTCAGTTCGCGGCTCATAAGCGCGGTTCTCCT
>JBEKDH010000063.1:0-21107 GCA_050014455.1 Occallatibacter sp. | reverse complement strand
GCGCCAAGGTCGAGGAGATCGCACAGCGCCTGGAGCGGTGCATCCAGGAGCCGTTCCTGATCGAGGGCCACTCCTTACAAGGTTCGGCCAGCGTCGGCATTGCTCTCTACCCCGAGAACGGCGCCACCAAGGACGAGCTTCTCAGCGCCGCAGACACCGCCATGTACGCGGCGAAGAACGCCAAGCGAGAAGCCGGATGAAGGCCGTCAGAGCGCCCGCGTACCTCCCATCGTTGCGGCAAGAACAAATACGCCGCAAGGATGGGGCACCCACACGACTTGGGCGTGGGGAGAGGTTCTCTAGGGCTTAACCTCCATCTTCTCTCCCTTGTACACCACGCTCGCCTCCGTCCGCGAACTCTCGCCAACTCCCGTGCCATGATCCTTGCCAACCAGCACGACCCGGAACGTTCTCTCCGCCAGCATTCCAGGAAAGCTTCCCTCGCGCGCGCCCAGCGTTAGTGTCTTCACTCCGTCGTCCCAGTGCATGGCAATCGTCGCGTGGGCGCCCTTCTCATAGCGGTAGCTGTCGTTCTCGTCCTCGTACAGCGTGAAATCCCCGTCCGCGCCCGGATAAACCCGCAGTTCGATCGGGTCCGCCGGTTTCTCGGTGGTCCACTCCATCGCCGGCCCCATGGGAATGATCGATCCCGCGCGCACAAACAAGGGCACCTTGGCCAAAGGCGCATCCGCCTCGATGCGCTTCCCGCCGTCCTGCTTTTCGCCGGTCCAAAAGTCGAACCACGTTACCGTTGGCAGATACACCGTCCGGCTCACAGCTCCCTGCGTAGTTACCGGGCTCACCAAGATCGCCGGCCCAAACATATACTCGTCGCCGGTGTTCTGCGCCTCGACATCGTTGCACCAGTCCATCACCAGCGGCCGCATCAGCGTCCCGTGCCGGCTGGTGACCTGCCAGGCTTGCGAGTAGATGTATGGCATCAGCCGGTAACGGAGCGTATCGTAGTCCACCAGAATCTTCTGCGCCTCCTCGCCATAGGACCACAGCTCGTTTTGGTCCGGATTGCGCGTTCCATGCACCCGGAAGACCGGCGAGAACGCGCCGAACTGGAACCAGCGCACAAACAACTCGCGGAACTTCGGATCGTTGAGGTTGCCTCCGGAGATGAATCCTCCGATGTCCGTCGTCCAATAAGGCATTCCCGAGATGGAGTAGTTCAGTCCCGCGGGAATCTGCCTCTGGAAGGTCAGCCAGTCGCTCATCACATCGCCCGACCACGCCGTCACCCCGTACCGCTGCGACCCCGCGTACGCCGAGCGCGACAGAATGAACACCCGCTTCTCATCCGACGCCGCCCGCTGTCCGTCAGAAACGCCGCCCGAGTGAAAGAGCGGATACACATTCGCATACCGCGCTCCGGAGCCCAGAAAGATCTTGTTTGTAGTCAGGAGGTTGTCTTCCCGTCCTTCAGTCTCCGGCTCGTCGGTATCCAGCCACCACGCGTCCACGCCTTTTTGGAAGAGCGCCGTGTTCGCGTTGGCCCAATACTGCTTGACGGCCTCCGGGTTGGTGGCGTCATAGAGCGCCTGGCCAACAGGATGATAGCTGGGGGAGACGGTCCTGGCGATAAACCACCCCTTCTTGTCGAACTCGTCGTAGACCGGGGTTCCGGGCCGGAAATACGGCCAGATCGAAACCATCAGATGAAAATGTTCCGAGTGCAGCTTGTCGATCATGCCTTGCGGGTCAGGGTAGTTCGGATTCCACTTCATCTCACCCATCGTGACCCACCAGAACCAGTCCTGCACGATGTTGTCCACCGGGATGTGCAGCACCCGGTAGCGGCTCGCCACAGTCTCGAGTTCCTGTTGCGACTGGTACTTGTTCTTGCACTGCCAGAAGCCGTAAGCCCAGCGCCCAAACAACGGAACTTCTCCGGTGAGCTGGCGATAGTGGCCGATAATCTGGTCCGGCTCCGGCCCATAAAGGAAGTAGTAGTCCACCCGGTCGGCAACTTCCGCGCTGAGGTAGAGCATGTGCACAAACCGGTTGTTCACCTGACTCCGCGAGGGGTTGTTCCAGAAGATCCCGTACCCATTGGTCGAAACCAGCAGTGGAATGGCGATGTTGGTGTTCTCCTGCGACAAATCCACGGTCTCGCCTCGATAGTTCCAAACCCCCGCCTGGTGCTGGCCCAGCCCGTAAAACCCTTCATGCGACCCATAAATCCCGAAGAAGACCTCCGCGTGAAGCGCCTTTTCGCCATTCACCTCCACCGGCCGCAGGGAGCGGTAGCTGTCGGTGGTCAGCAGCTTGCCGCGCATGCCTGGGCCATTCGATCCGGGGCCAGTCGCTCCGCCTCCCGTGGTACCTTCGGTCCCGATGTAATGCAGCGCGCCGCTCCCCCTTTCGATCACCACCTTCAGCTTCGCCGTCGAAAGCGTCACCGCCTTCTCGTCGGAGCCGACCTCGAACGGCGCACTCGGCCAATCCGTCTTGAGAACCACCCGATCCGAGGGACGCACGGGGCTTGCCGCGCCTAGGGGCGAGTAGGTCACGTGCAGCACATCCTCGGCATCGACCTCCAGGCGCAGCACGCCATCCCTCTGCCGCACCTCCAACCCGTCGGCCCGCTTCTCAAAGCTCACCACCGGATTCGGCGTGTTCCACTGCCCCATCGCTTGCGGCGCAGCCCACCCCGCCGCACTCAGCCACACCCAAATCCCCACGCGCACAACCCGCTTCATAACAAGAACCCTCTCTCCCGCTGCATTACCAGCCCGAACCAGTCTACGCCCGCACGCCTCGAACCCAAATCGACATCGCGCCCGCCTCACCCATTCGATGCACACCAGGGCTGCACTTTCCTTGATATACTTCCTCTTCTTCAATCCAAGGGGGAAACCTTGTGCGCAAAGCCGCCTACCTGCGCAGCATGCTTGCGCTTATCGCTCTCACGTCTCCAGCTTTTCTGCGCGGCCAGTTCCAGCAACCCACCAGCGAAGAGCTGAAGATGACCGCCGACCCCAAGGCGCCGGGCGCCGCCGCCGTCTATCTCAACATCGAAGAAGTCACCGACGACACGCTCCATTATCAGACCTATTACGCGCGCATCAAGGTGCTCACGGAGAAGGGAAAGGAGTTGGCAACCGTCGAGGTTCCCTATCTGCGCAACGACAGTGCGATTGTCGACATCAAGGCCAGAACCATCCACGCCGACGGAACCGTGATTCCGCTCGCCGGCAAGCCAGCGGATCTGCTGGTCGCCAAAGCGGTCTCAAAGGAGGGCGATCTCCAGGTCAACCGCAGGGTCTTTACCCTGCCCAGCGTGGAAGTTGGCAGCATCCTGGAATATCGCTATCAGATTCAACGGGACGATAACGAAGTCTCCTCTCCGGTTTGGGAGATTCAGCAGCCCTACTTCGTCCACAAGGCGCACTATTTCTTTACCCCTTTCAAGGCATTCCTGTCTGGCCTGCAGTACCAGACCAGCAGTTATCTGCTGGATGAACATGGACGCGCGGTCAATACGCTCATTTGGTGGCCTAAGCTGCCTGGCGGCGTGAGCGTGATGGCCGACGTAAGCGGCCGGTACACCGTCGAGGTGACGGATGTTCCGGCCGCCCCGGACGAAGAATGGATGCCTCCCATCCAGAGCGTTCTTTACAAAGTGATCTTCTATTACAAAAGCGCCGGCAGCGCAGCGGACTTTTGGGTCACCGATGCCAAGCTGTGGTCAAAAGACGTGGATCGCTTCGCTGATCCTTCCAAGCCCATCCGCGAAGCTGTGAGTGGCCTGATCGCCCCCGGCGACAGCGGCTTGGACAAGGCAAGAAAGCTGTACAGAGCCGTCCAGGCCCTGGATAACACCGACTACTCCCGCCACAAAAGCGAAGCGGAGATGAAGCAGCTGAAGCTGAAGGCGGCGAGGCGCGCGGAAGACACCTGGGCACAGAAGAGCGGCAGCAGCGAAGATATCGCCCAGCTCTACCTGGCCATGCTGCGTGCGGCGAACCTTACCGCCTTCGCCATGAAGGTGGTCGATCGCGATCGGGGGCTCTTCGACCCGCAATACCTCACCTTTGGCCAGTTCGACGATACCATTGTGGTTCTGAGCACGGGCGGGAAGGAGATCTACCTCGATCCCGGCGAGAAGATGTGTCCGTTTCAGACGCTGAGCTGGAGGCACGCAGCCGCCAGCGGCATTCGCCAGACGGCAAACAATCGCGCCATCGATACGTCTCCCACCGCGCCCTATCCTGAGAACAAGATCACTCGCATTGGCGAAGTCGCAGTCGATGCCCACGGCGCCGCAATCGTCAGCTTCCGCGTTGTCATGACCGGCCAGGAGGCTCTGCGATGGCGTCAGGCAGCCCTTGGAAATGACCAGGACGAGGTCAAAAAGCAGTTCGACCAATGGCTGGAGTCGATGGTTCCCGAGGGTATCGAGGCACACGTGGACAGCTTTACGGGACTCGACGATCCAGACGCAAGCCTGATCGCCTTCGTCAAGGGACACGGCGACCTGGGCACCGCCACCTCAAAGCGGATGCTGATCCCCGGCTTCTTTTTCGAAACTCGTGGCGCGCATCCGTTTGTGGCGCAAGACAAGCGGGAACAGCCCGTGGATATGCACTATGGCGAGGTGGTCTCGGACCAGATCACCTATCGGCTACCAGACGGCTTCTTGGTGGAAGGCGCGCCCCAGGACGCGAAGATCGCGTGGCCGGAACACGCCATGCTCATCTACAAGACAGTTTCCGCTCCGGGCCATATCACCATTGCCCGGATGCTGGCCCGTTCCTTCACCTTCGCCAAGCCCGAGGAGTACCAGGATCTGCGCGGCTTTTACCAAAAGGCTGCCGCCGGCGACCAGCAGCCACTGGTTCTTAGCGCGGCCCCTGCGGGAAAAGGGAATTGATGATCCGCGCGCGTTGGGCTTGTCTGGGATCGGCCAGCGACGGCGCGGGCCGGCGTTATTCCTGGGTGCGCAATGCGCTTCTGCTGCTGGCCGTTGCCTCGCCGGCCCCGGTTCATGCGCAGTTTCAGGAGCCCACCGCTGAAGAGCTGAAAATGACTGCGGACCCCAAGGCTCCTGGCGCTGACGCCGTTTATCTCAACGTGACCGAGATCGCGAACCGCGACCTGAATTTCGAGAGTTACTACGCGCGCATCAAGGTGCTTGCGGAAAAGGGCAAGGAACTCGCCACTGTCGAGCTACCTTACCAGAAACACTTTTACTCGATCGCCGACATCAAGGCCCGGACCATCCAACCCGACGGAACCATCATTCCGCTCGTTGGCAAACCCGCGGATCTGCTGAAGACCAAGACCAAAGGCTACCAGTCCGGGCGCAAGGTTTTCACACTTCCTGGCGTCCAGGTTGGCAGCATTCTGGAGTACTTCTTCGAGCTTCGCTACAGC
The DNA here is from genome assembly GCA_050014455.1 of Occallatibacter sp. Lineage (GTDB taxonomy): Bacteria > Acidobacteriota > Terriglobia > Terriglobales > Acidobacteriaceae > Telmatobacter. Next base: position 15,722 of record JBEKDH010000063.1, on the reverse strand, counting down.
GCCGACTACATTCCCAATCCTTTTTGGCAGATCCAGTACCCCTACCTGGTGCATAAAGCACACTTCCAGTGCATTGCGTGCGGCAACCTCGGCATCTGGTCGGTTCTGCCGGCCGGCGTCGCCATCGGCAAAGACCGCCTTGGACACACGATCCTGGACCTGACGGACGTTCCACCTGCTCCCGACGAGGAGTGGATGCCTCCCATGAGCGAGATGCTTTTCAAGGCAGTGTTCTATGCGGGTCCGGGAAGTACTACAGCCAGCTTCTGGGGACACGAGGGCGCCAACTGGTCCATGGGCGTGAATCAGTTCATAGAGCCGTCGAAGATCTTTCGCGATACGGTGAACGGGTTGGTTTCACCTGGCGACAGCGACCTGGACAAGGCAAAGAAACTCTACAAAGCTGTTCAGGCGTTGGACAACACCGACTTTTCCCGCGAGAAGAGCGATGCCGAACGAAAGAAGCTCAACCTGAAGGAGATTGACCATGCCGAAGATGTCTGGACCGAGAAGAGCGGCACGCGCACAGAAATCGCGCTGCTTTATCTCTCCATGCTCCGTGCCGCGGGATTAACCGCCTACGCCATGCGGGTGGTCGATCGCAGCCGGGGAATCTTCATGCCCACCTACTTCGATTACGATCAGCTCGACGATACCATCGTCATCCTCAGCATTGGCGGCAAAGAGACCATCCTCGATCCCGGCGAAAAGATGTGCCCCTTCCAGACCGTGAGTTGGAAGCACTCATCAGCCACCGGTCTCCGGCAAACCGCAGGTGGAAGCGCCATTGCAACCACGCCGCGTCAGGCTTACACGGCGAACACGGTGCAGCGGATCGCGGATCTGAATCTCGACAGCCATGGCGCGATCGACGGAAACCTCCGCTTTATCATGACCGGTCAAGAGGCGCTTTATTGGCGTCAGAAGGCTCTTGAAAACGATGAGTCCGAGGTAAAGAAGCAATTCGACGAGTGGATCGCAACAATGGTTCCCGACGGTGTTGAAGCGCACATCGATCACTTCATCTCGCTTGCCGATCCAGAGTCGGACCTGGCGGCCGTCATCAAGGCGCAAGGCAATGCCGGCACAGCCACCGCCAAGCGCCTCCTCGTCCCCGCCTTCTTTTTTGAGACCCGCGGAAGCCATCCATTCATCGGCCAGGACAAGCGCCTGACTCCGGTTGACATGCACTATGGCGATTTAATCAACGACGACGTGAGCTACCAGTTGCCACCGGGCATGGCAGTGGAGAACCCTCCGCAAGCCAGCAAGATTCCCTGGGAAGGCCATGCGGTGCTGCTGATCAAGTCGAAAACCGATCCGGGGCAAGTCACGATCACGCGTACGCTGGTTCGTTCCTTTACGTTTGCCAGCATCGACGAATACCAGAGCCTGCACGACTTCTACCTGAAGGTCGCCGCCGCCGACCAGCAGCAACTGGTGCTTAGCGCGGCTCCCGCGGGAAAGGGGAACTGATGATCTCTACGCGCCGTTTTCGCTCCAGATCGGCCAGGCAAGGCGTATTGCGCCCCCGTCTCGGGTTGCGTGTCGCGCTCCTGCTTCTGGCCGTCGCTTCGCCGGCCCTGGTCCATGCCCAGTTCCAGCAGCCCACTGCCGAAGAGCTGAAAATGACCGCCGACCCTAAAGCTCCGGGCGCCGCGGCGGTTTTCCTCAACGTCGAAGAAGTCGCCGACGATCAGCTTCACTACCGGAGCTTTTACGCCCGCATCAAGGTTCTGACGGAGAAGGGCACGGAGCTCGCAACCGTCGAAATCCCTTATGAGCAAGGCAGTTTCAAGGTCACCGACATCAAGGCTCGCACCATCCACGCCGACGGGACCGTCGTTCCGCTCACCGGCAAACCTGAAGACCTGTTGATCGCGAAAACGACCGCCAGGAACGGCGAACTGCTGCAAGCCAACGAGAAGGTCTTCAACATGCCCACCGTCGAGGTCGGCAGCATCCTCGAATACAGCTATCAGATTCACTACGGCGACGAGCACGTCTCCTCTCCGTTCTGGCAGATACAGCAGCCCTACTTCATTCACCAGGCGCACTATTCCTTCAAGCCGCTGGCAATGTACTCGCAGACCTTGAAGCCTTCAATTGTGAACTATGCGTTAGACAGAAACGGGAAGCTGGCCACCTTCCTTCTCTGGACCTCTCGGCTCCCCAATGGCGCAAGCGTGAAGGCCGACAATCTTGGGCATTACCTCGTCGACCTTACGGATATTCCGCCCCACCCCGACGAAGCGTGGATGCCGCCCATTCGCAGCCTGCTTTACAACGTGAAGTTCTACTACAAGGACGCAAACGACACTGCTGACTTTTGGCAAGCCGAGTCGAAGCGATGGTCCAGAGAAGTGGATCGTTTCGCCGATCCCAAACCCCTCCGCGATGCCGTCTCCTCGCTCATTGCCCCCGGCGACAGCGACCTCGACAAAGCAAAGAAACTTTACAGGGCGGTGCAGGGGCTCGACAATACGGACTTCTCCCGCAAGAAAGGCGAAGCCGAACTCAAGCAGCTCAACCTGAAGGCCGCCAAGCGCGCCGAGGACACCTGGTCGCAGAAGAGCGGTTCGGGCAACGACATCGCCCTCCTCTACCTGGCCATGCTGCGCGCCGCCGGCCTCAACGCCTTCGCCATGAAAGTGGTCAACCGCGACCAGGGCATCTTCGATCCCAACTACCTCAGCGCTGACCAGTTGGACGACATCCTGGTTGTTCTCAGCACCGGCGGCAAGGAGATCCTCCTCGATCCCGGCCAGAAGATGTGCCCCTTCCAGACCGTGCACTGGAAGCACGAAGGCGCTGCCGGCGTCCGCCAGAGCCGCGATGGCAACTCTGCCGCCGGCTCTCCCCTCGGCGCTTACACAACCAACACCCTCCAGCGCACCGGCGACCTCGCTGTGGACGAACATGGAGCCGTCGCCGGAACCTTCAGCTTCGCCATGAGCGGCCAGCAGGCCCTCCGCTGGCGGCAAGCAGCCTTGAGAAACGACGAAGCCGAAGTCAAGAAGCAGTTCGACCATTGGCTGGAGTCAATGGTCCCCGAGGGGATTGAGGCCCACATCGACAGCTTCACCAATCTCGACAACCCCGACCTCAGCCTCATAGCCATGGTCAGCGCAAAAGGCAGCCTCGGCGCCGCAACATCCAAACGCCTGTTGCTCCCCGGCTTCTTCTTTGAGACGCGCGGGGCGCATCCCTTTGTCGACCAACTCACGCGGCTCGAACCCGTCGATATGCGGTATGGAGAAGTGATTACGGATCAGATTGTCTACCACTTGCCCAACGGCTTCGCCGTCGAAGGGGCGCCGCAGGATACGCGGATTCCATGGGTTGGTTACGCGGTCCTTGTGGCTAGATCCAGAACCGGCCCCGGCCAGATCACCATCGGCCGCCTCTTTTCTCGCGCCTTCGCCCTCGTCAAGCCCGACCAGTACCAAGATCTGCACGACTTCTACCTGAAGGTCGCCGCCGCCGACCAGCAGCAACTGGTTCTCACCACGGCTGCGGCAGGAAAAGGAAACTGACCATGCGCACTTCGTCCACGGCGTTCTTACGCGTTTCGGCTGGCGCTCTCCTGGTGCTGGCGTGCACTCCCGGCCACGCCGGCAAGTTTGGCAAGAACAATCTACCGGTCCCGCAGTGGGGCCTGGACGCCGCCAAGACGCCCACTCCCGCGTACGACACCGATGCCGCCGCGGTAGTCCTCTTCCATGAGTACGTCGAGACCGTCGACGCGCAGGGCCGCGCCGTGGAGCGCGAGCGCAAGGCCACGCGCATCCTCAAGCCGCAGGGCCGCGGCAACGCTTGCGAGGTAGCCTACGATATAGACGAGAAGATCGATTACTTTCGCGTCTGGACAATTGCCGCCGACGAGAAGCAATACCAGGCACAGGAGACGGACTTTGTCGAGGTGGGCGACACCGGAATTCCTGTCATGCTCTCCACGGAGAAGGTCCGCGTCGCCCATCCTCCCGCCGTCGATGTCGGAGCGGTTGAAATCTGCGAGTCGGAGGAGTTGCTCCCACCCTATATACAGGAGATGAACTGGCATATCCAGGAGGAGATCCCCGTGGTCTTCCAGGCGCTCGAAGTGGATCTGCCGCCCGGCCGCGCCCACTCGGAATCCTGGCACAGATACCAGCCCGTAAAGCCGGTCGAGACCGCTCCCAACAACTGGCGCTGGGAGGTCAAGGATATGCACGCGCTGATTCTGCGCGATGTGCGCTCTGCTCCGGGATGGGAGGCTCTGGCCGCCCGCATGGCCGTCCAATGGGGCGATGCCGCAGTCGAGGGAACGGACAATCAGTGGCGCGCCATCGGACAATGGGTGACCACGCTGGAAGCCAACCGCCCCGATCCATCCCCGGAGATTACCGCCCAGGCTCAATCTCTGGTGGCTGGAGCGCCGGATTTCTATACCAAACTCAGCCGCATTGCAGAGTACATCCAGAAGAATGTCCGCTACTTCATCGTCGAGCGCGGCATAGGCGGCCTACAGGCCAATCACGCAGCGGACATCTTCCGCAACCGCTACGGCGACTGCAAAGACAAGACCACGCTGGTCATCTCCATGCTCCAGGCCATCGGCATCCACGCCGTTTATATGCCCGTTGACAGCCACCGCGGCGTTGTCGATCCGGGTTCGCCATCGCTATATGGCAACCACATGATCACCGCCATCGAGATTCCGGCCGAGGTGCAGGACGCGCGCCTCAAGGCTATCGTCAAGGCCAGGGACGGCAAGCGCTATCTCATCTTCGATCCCACCGACGAGCGCACGCCGATCGGCAATCTCCCCTCCTATCTTCAGGGCGGTTACGGCACACTTGCCGCCGGCCCCGCCAGTCAGATCATGGCCCTGCCGGTGCTTGACTCCGACGCCAACGGCACCGAGCAGAAGGGCTCTTTTACGCTGTCGGAGGACGGCACCCTCTCCGGCGCGATCGATGCCTTCCACACCGGACCGGTGGGAGCCAGATTCCGGAGCATCCTAAAGTACTCGGATGAGAAGGAGAGGCGCGAATACTGGGAGCAATACGTGGCTGAGACACTTCCCGGCGTGGTGCTCGACTCCTTCCAGTTCATTCAGCCGGAGGCTCTCGACAAGCCGCTTGAATTCCACTACAAGGTCACGGTTCGCCAGTACGCCCATGCGGCGGGTCCGCTGTTGCTGGTCCGTCCGCGCGTGCTGGGCACATTTGCGCGGCCCTTCGACGACAAGCCGCGCACCTTGCCCATTGACCTGCCCGCCACCGGTCGCTGGCGCGATAGCTTCGATATCGCCCTGCCCCCCGGTTACACCGTCGATGAGACCCCGGACCCGGTCAGCCTCGATCTCGACTTTGCCAGCTACCATTCGGCGGTCACGGCCAAAGGCAGCCTCCTCCACTACGAGCGCGAGTATGCCGTCCGCCAGGTCGAGCTTCCACCTGAGAAGGCCGCCGCTTTCCGCCATCTTGAGAGCGTCATCCTGGCCGACGAAAAGGGCGCAGCCGTCCTCAAGAAGCCTTAGGGCCTGGGGGCAAGGATCGAAGCAGGTTCGCGCCAGATCGACGATCCCGATTCCCTGTGTTACTTCGGTTCCGCCCGCTCCTGGCCTTGCTCGTCCTTATGGAGATTGAAGTAGTCCGTCTGCTCGCGCAGCAGTTGCGTGGCCTGGCCGGCAAGATCCTCGCCGCTCTCGATGGCCTCTTTGCGGGCCAGATCGAAGCCCGGCTCGCCGGCCAGCGCGCGCAGAATCCCCAGCCAGCGCTCGACGGCCGCAGGCAGCGGCTTCAACGAAGCGCGGATATCGGCGTGGCGATCGGAGTAAGTGTCTAGGTTGGAGCCAAGCTCATCCATGAGGGCGGTAAAGTCCTGCAGCTCGTCGTCGAGGCGGCTGCTGCGGGCGGCGGACCGGGGGCGGTTGGTGAGCCCCTTGATGACGTCGGCGCGCTCGTTGAGGAACTTTGTGTAGAGGCCGACGCGCACATCCGGATAGATGCCTGCTTGGCGGATCTGCTCGACCTGAGCTTCGCTCAGCGGCTCGCGCCTTTCCTTTTGCGCGCTCACCGGAGCGGTAAGAAGCAGAAGGATCGGGATGGCAACAAGACAGCGCACGGGAAGCATCAGATTTATCCCTCCCAGGTTCCTCTTCTTGTCCGCTCAGCCCACCGCATCTGGCCCACCAGCCGCTCGGCTTCTCACGGTCCCGGCCGGCTTCATAGGGTCCGCTACTTTTCCCGCACCACCACAAAATCCGGAGCCCATAGCAGGGCGCGCTTGAATTCGGAGTCGGCAAATTGAACCAGCGCCTGTCGGCTCTGCTCGGCGTAGCGGTCGGCCACACCCATTGCGTACTCCACCGAGCCGTTCCGCGCCAGAATATCCCGGATCCTTTCCCGGCTCACGTTCTCGAAGCTACGGTCGTCCAGAACGCGCTGAATTGTCCTGCGCTCGGCGGCGGTGCCGTGGTCGATGGAGTGGATCACCGCCAGGGTGGCCTTGCCCTCGCGCAGGTCGCTGGCCACAGGCTTGCCCAGAACTTCTTCGGTGGCCGTCAGGTCGAGCACGTCGTCGACGATCTGGAAGGCCAGTCCGACGGCCCGGCCGTAGGCTGCCAGACTGGTCTCCTGGGCCTCCGTGGCGCCGGCCAGCACCGCGCCCAGCCGCATGGAAACCGAGAACAGGCAGGCAGTCTTGCGAAAGATCAGGTCGTAGTACTCGGCCTCGCTAACAGCGCGCCCCAGCTTCTGAATCTGCAGGAGCTCGCCCTCGACCATCTGCTGCGTCAGGCCGATGAGCAGGTCGAGAACGCGCAGGTTGCGCTCTTTGAGAGCCACATTGAAGGCCTGCATGTAAAGCCAGTCGCCGGCCAGCACGCACTTCTCATTGCCCCAGGTGGTATTGGCCGAAGGACGCCCGCGGCGCGTGTCGGCGCCATCGATGATGTCGTCGTGGACCAGCGTGGCGGTGTGTACCATCTCCACCACCGCGCCCAGGCGGATGGCTCCCTGGCCGGAATAGCCGAGCAGCCGCGCGGAGAGCAGCAGCAGCGTGGGACGGATGCGCTTGCCGCCGCCCCCGCGCAGGTATTCGGCAATCTCCGTGATGGTGCTTACGCCGGAGGCGGCGTCGCGGCCCAGCTCCTGCTCGATCGCCACCAGGTCGTCTCGCAGCAGGTCGAAGACCTCTCTCGCCGTCGGTATTGCCAATGTGCTCAAAGCTCTCCGGTTCTCGCGTTTCCTGGTAAGTACGGCCCCTGCCGCCCATGTGCAACTCTATCCGAGTCCGGCAACCCGGCGGCACGCGCCGGCCTCCGCTCAGTTGGTGCGGTAGTTGGTAAACTGCAGCTCCAGACCCAAATCCTTGCCGCGCAGCAGGGCGATGATGGCCTGCAACTCGTCGCGGTCCTTGCTCGATATTCTCACCGTATCGCCCTGGATGCTTGCCTGGGCCTTCTTCTTGGAGTCTTTCACCAGGCGAACGATCTCCTTGGCCTTTTCAATGGGGATGCCCTGCTGCAGCTTGATCTTCTGGCGCACGCTCTTGCCCGAGGCCTCTTCCATCTTTTCGTAGGTCAGATTCTTGAGCGAGACGCCGCGCTTGACCAGCTTCTGCCCCAGAATCTCCTTCACCGCCTCCAGCTTGTACTCTCCCGACGAGGCCAACTGGATCGCCTCGCTGCCCTCCAGCACGATCTCCGAGTGGGAATCCTTCAGGTCGAAGCGCTGGCGAACCTCTTTCAGCGCCTGGTCGATGGCGTTGCGGACCTCCTGAATATCTACCTTGCTCACAATGTCGAACGAATTCTCCTGGGCCATGGCTTCCTGTCCTCAAAACTCTAACCAAAAGGCTGCCGCACGCAGTGCCTCTATCAGTCTCCCACGTCCGCCTGGAGCTGAAACAGCCGAAAGAAGTTTTTCGTGGTCGCGGCGGCAATTTCTTCCATCTCAACCCGCAGGAGCTCCGCCAAGACCAGCGCCGTCTGCGCGACCCAGGCGGGCTCATTGCGCTTGCCTCGGTTGGGCGCGGGAGCCAGCCAGGGGGCGTCGGTCTCCACCAGGAGGCTGTCGAGGGGCAGGCGGGCGGCCACGTCGCGCAGGGGCTGGGCCTTGGGGTAGGTCAGATTTCCCGCGAACGAGACCAGGAAGCCCAGGTCGAGCGAGCGCCGCGCCTGTTCCCAGCCGCCTCCAAAGCAGTGCATCACGCCGCCCAGGCCGGTGGGCCGCCAATGAGCCTCCAGAATCTCGAGGAGGTCGTCCCAGGCGTCTGTCGTCCCATCTTTCGCCCGGCAATGAATCAGAATCGGCCGCTTGCGCGCCGCCGCAATCTCCAGTTGCCGAATCAGCCCTTCGCGCTGCACAGGATGCGGTGCGCCCTCATGGTAGTAGTCCAGGCCGATCTCTCCGCAGGCGATCGCCTCCGGCTCGGCCAGCAGTCTGTCCAACATGGTCAGGATGGCATCGTCGATCTCCGGCGTGTTGTGCGGATAGATACCGGCGCTCGAGTAGAGCTTCGGAACGCCGGGCTGCCCGTTGAACAGGCGGCAGATCTCGAGCGCCCGGCCCATTCCCGCGGCATCTTCTCCGATGCCGATGGCCAGCACCGCGCCCACGCCTGCCTCCCAGGCGCGGCGCAACACGCCCAAGCGGTCGTCCGCGTAGCGCTCGCTGTCCAGGTGTGCGTGGGAATCGATCAGCAAGGGGGTCTCCTGCGCCTTGATTGCACAACCCTGACAGGCAGTTTGCGCGAACAGCATAGAGCTTTTCGTCATTCTATATTGGCCGGCATTTTGGAAGACACAACGCTCGACTGCTATCCAAGGATTATCCATGAATCAAGACGGTTAGAAGGATGACAGCCAGCCAGAGGGCGATGAGCCCGTGCCCCATAAGCAGCACGCTCCGTCCGACGCCCCTTCCCCGAATAGCAAGCACTGCGCTGACAGGCCACAGGAGGAATATCCCGACGATAACAAGTACCATTCCTGCTCCGTCGTCCAAATTGTGATAGATGATCGCCCCAAGAATTGATAACGCCACAGAAATGGCAAGAATGGCGATAGCCGAGTCGATTCGTGGCTGCGATTCTCCTGCCGTGAGTTCAGAATCCGCTCGAAGCCTGACCAAGATTGCTGCACCTGAGAACATGAGTCCAATGGCCATAGGACCCATGAATAAGAGAAGGAGTGGACCAGCGAGGCCGAGCGAGAACACGCCACCTGAGAACATTGTGTGCCCCCTTACTGATCGATCTGCGGCTGGCGACGCGGCAGAGTCTGTGAAACAATTCTAGATAGTTTCAGCCGCGTGTGTCCTTTCCTCTTCCCACTCCAACATACAGCTTTGACGCATGGCGTCGAGGTCTCCCTCCAATTGGACCTTCCCAAACCATTTCTTGATGCTTTCCTGCTTATTGAGCTGAACGGTCTGCCACATGCATGCTTCGACAGCCACCGGTTGGGTAGTAGTCCCACCCGCCAGACGCGTGTGCGACAGTAAAAGAGGGATGGCGCAGAAGGCAACAACGGATGTGCGCGTCAGGTTCCTGGGCTATGGCGCCTGCGCGCTGGCCGGGTGCCTGTGGGGGACAGGCTTCTATTGGGGCCGCCTGGCGCTGGACGAGATGAGCGTGGAGCACATGGTGCTCTACCGCTTTCTTTTTGCCTGCGTGGGCATGTTGCCGGTTGTGCTCATGAATCCGGGCCGGTTCCGGCTGACAGGCGGCGAACTGCGCCTTCTGCTGCTTTCGGCCGCACTCGGTATTCCCATCCAGTTTCTGCTTCAGTTCCATGGGTTGGCGCTGACCACGGTGAGCCACGCCTCGCTGATGGTGGGCGCCTTACCGGTGCTTCTGGCCGTCGCGGCAGCGATCTTCGCAGGCGAACGGCTGGACAGGATCGGCTGGCTAGCCTTGTGCGGCTCCACGGTGGGCGTGGCGCTGGTCGTGCTGGGCGGGCACCGAGGCCCGGCCGCGCGCGAAGTGCCGTCGCTCGCCGGCGATCTGCTGGTCGTGGCATCGCTCATCGTCGCCCTGGCATGGATTCTGCTCAGCAAGAAGCTGATGGAAAGCCACAGCCCGCCCGTGGTCACCGCCTACACCATTCTGGCGGGAACAGGGATGCTGATAGTTGTGGTGCTAGGCCCCTGGCTTTGCAATTCGCTGCTGAGGCCGATCACCGGCCGCGCGTTTCATCCGCCGCCCTTCGCCCACGTCAGCTCCACTGCCTGGGCGGCGCTGGCCATCAGCGGCCTGCTTTGCACGGCCACCACCACTCTGCTCTGGAACTGGGGCATCCACCAAGTGCCGGCCTCGCGCGCTGGGGTCTTCCTGAATATCGAGCCGGCGATGGGCGCCTGGCTGGGCGTCCAGTTGCTTGGCGAACGCCTGGGCCCTTACGCCTGGGTGGGCGGCGCGCTGATTCTGGCCGCGGCCATCACGCTGACCACGCGCGCCCATGAACCGAATCCCGCCGTCATTCTGGAATAGGCGCGGTGGATTGGCATAACATCTCTTGCATGGAAGACGGCGGAGCGTCATCCCCCGGCGGGGAAACCTCGAGCACAACGCGCGGCAAGCGGCGCGATCTGGCAGAGCTGGCCATCGCCTATGGACTGATTCTGATCGTCGTCTGGACTCCGCGCCCCTGGCAGAGATTCCTCTGGCTGGTTGCCGCGGCTGCGGTGGCGATCATGATCTCGATCTCGTTTGACGGCCTTGAGGCGATGGGCCTGCGCCGGGCAAACTTCTTTCGTTCGCTCTGGGTGGTGGGCGCGGCGATACTGGTGGCCGCCGCGGCTATTCTCGCGGCCGCATCGCTGCATACGCTGCACCTGCCCGGCACTCTCGTGCTGTTCATCAAAGTCTACTGGACCTACGCGCTTTGGGCCGGCGTGCAGCAGTTCCTGATGCTGGGATTCTTTCTGCCGCGATGCCTGGGTTTGCTCGGAAGCAGGACGCCGGCGGCCATCCTGGCGGCTGTCCTGTTTGCGGTTGCCCATCTGCCCAACCCCTTGCTCACGCCGATCACGCTGCTCTGGGGCTTTGCCGCCTGCCGCATTTTTCACCGCTACCGCAACCTCTATCCAATGGCCCTGGCACACGCCATCGTCGGCATCACCATCGCCATCTCCGTCCCCGGACCGGTAGTCCACAACATGCGGGTAGGCCTGGGCTACCTGACCTACGCGCACGATCACAGGACGACTGCCTCACCGCAGCCATAGAGACCAGATTGCGTCCACTGATGCGTGGGTAATGGCGGATGCCGCCACCCGGCGCTGCTGCCGCCATGCCCGCCCATAGAAGACGCCCGCCACCGCGGCCAGCAGCACGTAGCGCCAGTTGAAGAGCGCCGTCCGCTTGTTGAAGTGGGAGAGGCCGAACAAAGCTGCCGTCAGAAACAGCGCCGGGGCGCGGCCGATGCGCCGTTCGAGAAGATTCTGGAGCCAGCCGCGAAAGAAGAGCTCTTCCGGCACGGCGATAAAGAAAAAAGTGAAGACCCACGCGCCGGCGATCGGCGCCCAGCCCGGCCAACCGCGATGCAAATGCAGAAATCCCAACCCCAGGCCCAGCGCCAGCGCAATCGGCGTGTAAATGGCCAACTCGCGCAGACCGATGCCGGCATCGCGCAGTCGCACGCGCAGATCGAAGCCGGCCCCATCCAATTGCCGCACAAAGATGAAGCCGTAGATGCCCGCGTCCAGTAGCAGGATCTTGTTGAAGATGGCCAGATGAGCCGGCCATGCGCCCTCGAACCAGCGCAGATCGACCGCCAGCCCCAGCGTTGCCAGAACCAGAAAATCCCGCCAGTTGCCGCGTTGACCGCCGGGGCCGGAATCGGCGCGCCTGGTCCAATCCAGCAAGCCTGGAATCGCCACGGGAAGCACGGCATACAGCGCAAACCAGCCCCAGCGGAAGACGCCGGCGCCGCACGCCACCAGCAGATAGGGCAGGCTCAATGCAGCAGGGAAGAGAAGTCTCGCCCACATGGGCAGCCTGCGCACGCCCCCGGCTACGCTCTGCGGAAAGAATGCCGCGCCCAGAAACGGGATGAGCGTGAGCAGGGCCGCGATCAGGTTCGTCGGGGTGATCATGAGTCTCAGTTCCATTGTGCGCCCTGGTTGCATCTGTCGCTGGCGCCCTGCGCCAAACCTTGGTCACCGGCGCCGGGCAGATTCTTATCAAATCCCAGCCGGGACCGGCCGATAGCTCTCCTAGTGATTGATGGAGACTCATGTGACCCTTCTAACCTGGAACCACTCCTGCACCGTGGGCGTTCGAGCCATGGACGATCAGCACGGCATCCTGATGGATGCAATGAACGAACTTCGCCAGGCGGTGGTGCATGGCGGCGGCCGCGAACAGGTGAGCGAACATCTCGACCGGCTGATCGAGTTTACGCGCATGCACTTCTGGAGCGAGGAGCAACTGATGGAGCAGACTGGCTTTCCCGGCCTGGCCGAGCACCGTGCCGAGCACCGCAGTATGCTGGCGCAGATCCTTCAGTCGGCGCATCGCGTGCAATACGGCGAAGGAGTTCAGATGCGCCCGCTGTTCGGGTTTCTGCGCGACTGGTTTATCGAGCACATCGAGAGCATGGACCGGGAGTACGGCCCTTGGTTCAATGACCACGGCGTCATTTAGGGCGGCGACCGCTCATTCTTATACCAATGCGGGTGCCCCACCCTCGCGGAGTCTCTGTTTTTGCCGCTAGGGTGGGAGGGACAAAATCATCAAGCCAGAGAGCTGAGGTGCTCCGCTCCGTCGGTCGCGATCGGGACGGACCCTCCCTATGCCGTTTCGACAGCGCCGGAGCGTCAGGCGCAAGCAAGGCCCTGCGCGTCCAGTGGCTCCAGTTCGCTGCCATCGACTTCCACGGCAAAGCTTTGCATGATGGCATCCAGCGTGAGCACTACGCGGAAGCTGTTCTTCTTGCGCACCACTACCCCCTCCATTCCGGCAAATGCGCCGGAGCGAATGCGCGCCCGCTGCCCTACCTTCAGTAAAGGGTGCGGTTCAACGCGGCGCAGAGGAAGGCCGGATCGCAGTGCTTCAATGTCGGCCTCGGGCAAGGATGCCGGCTCACCCCCGGTGCCGCCCACAATCGCCAGCACTCCCGGCACTTCCAGCACGCGAACGCGCTGCAATCGTTGGATGCGGACAAAGATGTAGCCCGGAAACAGCGGCAGATCGAGCGTGACCCTCAATCCGTTGCTCCACTTGCGCTGTACGCGGTAAAGGGGCAGATAATGCTCGATCTGCCTCATGCTCAAATGCTGCCCCACACGTTTTTCATGGCGCGAATTGGTGTAGACTGCAAACCACTTCGACGCGGATTGCGCATCCGGCGGCATTTCCAGGGAGTGGCTGACGGCTGGAACGATCTCTCGATGTGCAATATCGGACACGGTTTCTCTGCGATCCTCGCTTGGGCGGGCTTTCGCCCACACTCTCAGCTCGAACGCCAGCCAACCTCCAAAGCGATACGGAAGTCGCACAAACGCAGAACCACGCATCGAGGCTTCGCTTGCGCCCGATGAGAGTTCAAACCAGGGCTGAGAACACGATAGCATGGGCGCCCCTGACCCGCATGGCCGCTCTTCGCAAGCGCATACCTAAACCGTCACCATTGGGATGCATCGGCCGATTCCGCCCTTGCCGCAAGAGGGCGACGTGGCGATGCGCAGTGTGGATGGAAGTCCGCCTGGGCGGGAGTATGCTTTTGTGGAGGCGGAAAATCGCAATGAAAGTCGCCGCTACTGTCTCCCGGAGAACAAACCGCAGGCTCCCCATTGCAAGCGTGGTTCTGCGCGCCGCGCTGGCTTCCGCCGCAACCGCGGCTCTCGCTCTTGGATGCTTCAGCGCGGCCCCTGCCCGGGCGCAGCAATCCCCTCAAGCGGGAGCAGGCAACCTGGACGGAGACTGGTTGAATGTCGATCCGAATACGCGGGGTATCGTGGAGATTGTCATCGCGGGACGAAAGGTCCATCCCTTCGGCGCTTGTCATCCGGCTGCCTGCGACCAGGGTGTGATCAAGGCGAGGAGCTTTGCTTCTAGCGTCGATTCCTCAGATATTCGCAGGCTAGTGGCGAAGGAGCATACCGGCTTCAGTCAGGTCGAGATCACGCTCTCGCTGGAGGCTGATGGCAGGCTTCGAGCCGATCGATTCACACATTTCACAGACGGAAGCGGCCGAGCCGACTATAGTGCAGTTGACCACTTTCAGCGCGGGAGGCGGCCTTACGCTCCATAGTTGGAACAGCAGCAAGTTTGGGCCGGCCGGAACCCATTCCGGCTGGTTTGACTACCGATGAAGCGGCAAGACGGGCCCTGTGGTAATTTGGAATCAGCGGTCTTGAACGAGCTCGTAGCTCAGGTGGTAGAGCAACGCCCTTTTAAGGCGTGGGTCCTGGGTTCGAATCCCAGCGAGCTCACCATTTCGATTCAATCGTCTAGCCGCTTTTCCAAAAGAATGTTGCACCCGCGATTCACCGGTGATCCGCGTGAGCCGCTGTTGGGCTGTGTTCCCCCGCGGCGTACTTGGCGCTGGCCAAGGCACGAATGAACTCCGGCGTAGAACCGCAGCATCCGCCCAGAAATGCGGCGCCGGCATCGCGCAGCGCTGCATAATGCGAAGCGAAATACTCCGCTGAGGTGGCATAGCGAATGGCTGCCCCCTCCAGGATGGGCAATCCTGCGTTCGGCTTGATCCAGATGGGAAGATCGCAGGCTGCATGCAGCCGCTGGCAGATGGGCACAGCAAGCCCCACTCCTACGCCGCAGTTTGCGCCAACCGCATCTGCTCCCGCTTCCATCATCGCCACGGCTACGGCTTCGGGCGTCGCGCCCATCATGGTCCGGTCCTTCTTTTTGCCGGAGTCGAATGCAAAAGAGACAATGACAGGCAATCCGGTAAGCCGGGCCGCTTCAACGGCCAGGCGCGCCTCCTCGATGTCGCTCATGGTCTCGACAAGCAACGCGTCCGCGCCCGCCGCCGCCAGAGATCGAGCCTGCGCGGCAAAGGCCCCGGCGGCCTGCTCGCGGGCGATCTCGCCGGATACCAGCATCTTGCCCGTCGGCCCGATGGAGGCAAAGACCAGCGCCTGCCCCGCGGCCCGGCGCGAGATGGCGACACCGGCGCGGTTGATCGCATCCAGTTCCGCCTCCGGGGTGTCTTTCATTGCGACGGAGTTCGCTCGAAAGGTATTGGTGAGGATCACCTGGCTGCCCGCTTCCGCATAGGCGCGCGCCACCTCTTCTACCCTTTCAGGATGGGTGAGGTTCCAGGTGTCTGGTATCGTGCCGGGGGGCAGGCCTCGTGCCTGTAATTGAGTTCCCCAGGCGCCATCGGTGATGAGCAAGCCGCCAGCCAACCACTCGCGCAAGCGGTTCCTGCCGGTCTCCAGGCCGATTCTTCCGTTCAGTTCGTTCATGGCACCAAGGATACACGCTTCGGGTTCCAGATGATCGCACGCGATTTGGATGCGGTTGCCGCAAATGGAAGGGCAATACCCCGGGAATTGGGGCACGTTGTACTATGACTTGTGCGAGCTGGGCGCTTTTGCGATATCGCTGCGGTTTCGGGCGCAGGCTTCGTCAGGGCTTGATTGCATGGAGCCAGCCGTCGATGGGCGGGCGCCTTCCAGTCAGCTAGTACCGCGACCGCGTAGATTTGTGGTTTCCCAGGTCCCAAAAGCGGGACCTGGGGCACCCAGATTTGTGGAACG
>JBEKDH010000062.1:0-21315 GCA_050014455.1 Occallatibacter sp. | reverse complement strand
CGAGCCGTTTATTCATCAGGTCTGCAAGGATGGCCTCGACCAGGCGCTGGAGTATGGAATCGCTTCAGAACGCATGCACCTGATCCCGTATGGCGTTTTTCCGGGGCGATTTCAGGTGACGGAGACGAGGGAAACGGTGCGGTTGCGGTTCGCTTTGCCGCGGGACAATTTCCTCGTCCTTTCACTTGCGGCCCTCGGCAAGGAGCATAAGAGGATCGACTATCTGATTCGGGAGGTTGCTGCGCTGCGCGACGCTTCGGTGTTTCTTTGCATGGCGGGAGAGCCGACGCGCGAAACTCCGGAGCTCCGGCAACTGGCGACGGAGCTTCTGCCCGGACGGCACTCGTTTCTTACCGTTCCCCGGGCAAGTATTCCGGGGCTCCTGTCTGCCGCTGACCTGTTTGTGCTCGCTTCGCTCAACGAAGGATTCGGCATGGCGCTCATTGAGGCTTGTTCCGCCGGAGTTCCTGTCGTTTGCCACAATTCGCAGCATTTTCAATGGGTCCTGGGAGAGGCCGCGCTCTGTGCCGATATGGCTGCTCCCGGCGCCTTGACTTTGAAGATTCAAGAGGCGATGGGACAGGAAGAATTACGCGGCCGCTTCAGCGAACTTGGGAAGGCGAGAGTCGAGAATTGCTATAGCTGGCGCGTGCTCGTTCCGCGCTACCTGGAGATGTATCGTTCAGTCATGACGGCTTGACAGGGACCATGCCAATGAGAATACTCCTCAAAGCTTCCATGCGCGTCGGCAACCTTGCGGCGATTCCCCCGGCTGCCGGCTATGTGCTCGCATGCAGGCCAATTCAGCGGAGTGCAACATGCTAAGACAACTGATATTCAGGTGCGCGGACAAGTTTCTTGAGTTGTACGGAAATTACCGCCATGCAAACCTCGTCAAGTCGCTCCGCTTCTGCGGGGCGAGGGTTTCAATAAGTCCCGACGCAAGAATTTGGGGAACGGACGGAGTGACTCTGGAGGACGATGTGGGCATTAACGCCTTCACGCACATCTTCGGCGCTGGCGGCGTACATATCGGGGCCAGGACCAGGATTTCGACGGGGTGCTCGATCGCCTCGATCACGCATTCCGAACAGATTGCCACGCGCGACCGCGGGATCGTGGCGCCGGTCGCGATCGAAGAGGATTGCTGGCTGGGTACCGGCGCGATTGTCCTCCCCGGCGTGCGCATCGGAAGGGGAAGCATCGTCGGCGCGGGCGCAGTCGTGACCAAAGACATTCCGCCCCTGTCCTTGGCGGTTGGGGTTCCTGCGCGCGTAGTCCGGCAGATCAATCCGTAGGGAGCTTATGACTCTGGGCGCCGTCTCGCGAATCGGGAAGAGACTGCTGACGTTTATCGGCGGGCAGAGCGGCGTCCAATTGCTCAACGCAGCGACCGGACTCCTGCTGCTTCGATTGATGTCCAGATCCGAGTTCGCCATCTATGCGATAGCTCTCGGAATTCAGGGAATGATTACCATTCTCACCGATATTGGCTTCGGAGGAGCCATTAACGGCCTTGTTGGCGAAAGATACCGGGACAAAGCCATTCTGGGCTCCTATATAAGGACCGCCAGCCATCTCAGGCAAGTTCTTCTGTTGATAATTGCCAGCGCGGGTGTTGTGCTTGCCGTCGCATTCCGAAATGTGGAAATCGAGGCGCATGGCCGTAAGGAGCTTGTCTTGCTGGCCTTGGCGGTATTGCTTACCGTGCAGTTTCAGGCGTGGGCTTCCTATTACGAGATACCGCTCCTGCTGAACAACAAGCTCATTGCGTATTACAGCCCGCAAATCGCCGCCGCCGCGCTGCGCATCGTCAGTTCCGTTGTCCTGTATTACATGCACTGGCTATCCTCCACGACGGTGATCCTCGCTAATACGCTGAGCATTGTGGTGATGGGCGTGTCCTTCAGGTTGCTGGCGCGGTCATGGATCGATGTGCCGCGCAGAGCCTCAAAAGCGCACGGCAGAGAGATGGTGCGGTTCCTGGTTCCACTGCTTCCGGGAACCGTGTATCAGGCGCTGCAGGGGCAGGTTTCACTCTTTCTTATCGCGGTCTTCGGACATGTAAGCCAGATTGCCGAAGTCGCGGCAGCGGGCAGGATTGGCCAACTGTTTCTGCTGCTGAATTCATCGAACGGGGTTCTTGTAACGCCCTTCTTTGCAAAGACACCCTGGGCTCTTTTCCGCAGGCGATACGGCTATTCCATGTGCGCCGTTGGAGCGGTCGCCCTGCTTGCGGCTGCGTCGGCCAGGTTGTTTCCGGGAGCCTACCTTCTCCTGCTTGGAGCCAAGTACAGCAATCTGACTTCGCAGGTGCGCCTTGTGGTGTATGCATCGGCGATCGGATACTTCGCCGGCGCCATGTGGTCTATAGCGGTCGCGCGGAAATGGATCTTCTGGTGGAGCGGATCGATGCAGATGGTTTTGCTTACGGCGATCCAGCTAGTCTGCGTCATGGTGCTTCCGCTGGATAGCTCCGAAGGCGTTCTCAAAATGAACATCTTTACGGCCCTCGGGGCGCTCACGGTGCAGATTCTCCACGTAATCCAGGGATTCTCAGTGCATGCCAAGGCAGAAGCGTCTGCGGCGATCGCATCATGAGCACCCTCGAACCCCCGGGCCCGCGCGGCTTCTCGATGTTTGTTCCACATAGTCCCCTGCCGCGGCGGCTTCAGCTGGCAATGTAATAGACTGGAAGCATCCGCGGCGGTCTTTCTCCTCCCCTGGCGATGGCATGACCAAAGCCGGGAGGCCACGCGGCGAAGGCGCGAGGCGCCATGAGATCTTGGATTCACTGCTTTACAAACTCGCTTGACGAGGCATATTCATGCAGAAAGTTGCTTTAATCACGGGCATTACCGGGCAGGACGGTGCGTATCTGGCCGATCTCTTGCTGGGCAAGGGTTACCTTGTGCATGGCATCAAGCGCCGCTCTTCGTCGTTCAACACGGCGCGCATCGACCATATCTACCGGGATCCCCATACGCCGGACAGCCATTTCCAGATTCATTATGGAGACATGACGGATTCCACCAACTTGATCCGCATAGTTCAGGCGGTGAAACCGGACGAGATCTATAACCTGGCCGCACAAAGCCATGTGCAGGTGAGCTTTGAAACCCCGGAATATACCGCAAATGCCGATGCCACGGGCGCGCTGCGCATTCTGGAGGCAATCAGGATACTCGGGCTGGTGGACAAGACGCGGTTTTATCAGGCTTCGACGTCCGAGCTTTTCGGGAAGGTGAGGGAAACTCCGCAAAGGGAGACCACGCCATTCTACCCGCGCAGCCCATACGGCGTTGCCAAACTCTACGCATACTGGATTACAGTGAACTACCGAGAGGCCTACGGCATGCATGCCTCGAACGGGATTCTATTCAATCACGAGAGCCCCATCCGCGGCGAAACCTTTGTCACGCGGAAGATAACTCGCGCGGTGGCCAGCATTCATCTGGGCGTGCAGAAGACGCTCTATATCGGAAACCTGGATTCAAAGCGCGACTGGGGCCATGCGCGAGATTATGTTGAAGGGATGTGGCGCATCGTGCAGCAGGATACGCCGGACGATTACGTTCTGGCGACGGGCGAGGCGCACAGCGTCCGCGAATTCATTGAACTGGCTTTTCAAATGGTGGGCCGCAAGATCGAATGGAAGGGCAAGGGGATTGACGAGGTGGGGATCGATTCAGCCAGCGGTGACCTGCTGGTCAAGATCGATAGCCGCTATTTTCGCGCGACTGAAGTCGACCTTCTATTGGGCGATGCTTCCAAAGCGCACAGTGTTCTGGGGTGGAAGCACACGGTGGCGTTTCCCGAGCTAGTCACGGATATGTTGAACTCGGATTTGAAGGTTGTTGCCAGGCAATCCCGCGCCAGGGGGAGCGACCATGAGTAGCTTCGATTTGGCGGGACGGCGTGTCTGGGTTGCGGGGCACCGGGGCATGGCCGGTTCGGCGATTGTGCGGCGGCTGGCTCGCGAGCGTTGCGAGATTGTAACTGCGACGCGCAGCGAACTCGATCTGCTGCGCCAGGCGGATGTAAACGCGTGGATGGGAGACAAGAAGATAGAGGCAGTCTTCATTGCCGCAGCGACGGTGGGCGGAATTATGGCGAACGCGACGCGCCCGGCGGAGTTCCTCTACGAAAACCTGGTTATCGAAACCAATATCGTCCATGCGGCATGGCGCACAGGGGTCAGGAAGCTCTTGTTTCTCGGCTCGTCGTGCATCTATCCGCGGCTTGCAGAGCAGCCGATGCGGGAAGAAGCGCTGCTGACAGGGGCGCTGGAGCCCACCAATGAGGCGTATGCGATCGCCAAGATCGCGGGCATCAAGTTATGTGAGGCCTTTCGCCGCCAGTATGGCTGCGATTTTATTTCCGTGATGCCGACCAATCTGTATGGTCCGGGAGACCGCTACGATGTACAAGGCGGCCACGTGGTGGCTGCGCTGATTATGAAGATCCACGCAGCCAAGACCGCCAACAGCCCAACGGTTGAGTTATGGGGCAGCGGCACGCCGAGGCGCGAATTCCTTTACTCGGAGGATTTAGCCGACGCTTGCGTCTTTACGATGAAGAATTATTCAGGCGAGATGTTCCTGAACGTGGGAACCGGGCGCGACATGACGATTCTGGAGTTGGCTCAAAGCATCGCCAAGGTCATCGGATGGGAAGGGAGTTTCACGCTCGATAGGTCGAAGCCCGACGGCATGCCGCGGAAGGTGATGGATGTGAGCCGCCTGCGCGCCCTGGGCTGGAGCGCTCCAACGGAGTTTGAGGCCGGCATGAAGGAAGCTTATAAGTGGTATGTTGCCAATGTAGTTGGTTCGAGTTAGCAGGCTTTATAACAACTAACAGTATGGAGACGGTGTAAGGAGTGCGCGGCGCATTGCGAGTTGCAGGCTGCGGTTGTATCTTGCATCGAGTTCATTGGCACACGGTAATAACCGTAGATGGACTCACAAATTTCGGGGGAGCGAATGAGCGTATGAAATCGAGCGGACGTTTGGACGGGACACGGGCTGTTTGCTTCGCAACGCTGCTAACTGGGCTTGTGCTTGTGAGCGGCGGCGCGCTGGCAGCCGGGCAGTCTGGAAAAACGGGAGCTGAAACCGGTCAGTGGGACAGCAACACCGGCCGGCCGGAGACGGTCTGCGAACCGTCGGCACTTGATTCGCCGTACATTCCGGTCGACAGCTGGGTCTACGCGGCGGTGCTGCGGCTTTACTCGATGGGCTATATCGATAGTGTCTATCTGGGAATGCGCCCGTGGACGCGTTCGAGCCTGGAGCATGCGCTGGAGGAGACGGGCGAGCGCATCGAGGACGCGGAAGAGGATGCGGATCCAGCCACCGACGAAGCAAAGGGCATCTACGATGCGCTGATTCACCTGCTGCGCGACGACATGCAGGGCCCCTGCCTGGCGCATGAGGGCGGCACGCGCGTGGAATCGGTCTACTCAGTGGAGCGGGCCATCAGCGGCACGCCGCTGCGCGATAGCTACCATCTGGGCTCGACGGTTATCAACGATTACGGCCGCCCCTACTCGAGCGGCTTTAACGACTACTCCGGAGCCAGCGGCTATGTTTCCGTGGGCCGGTTTCTGCTGTATGCGCGCGGCGAATTTCAGGGTGCGCCCTCGGCCGCCGGTTACTCGGCTGCGCTGAGCCAGAGGCTGGCGGCAGAGGATGTAGGCCTCTTGCCGATAACCATCAATCCAGCCACGGGACTCCCGTACATTCAGACCACTATTCCATCGGGCCCCATCGGCACCACCACCCAGGGACGCGTAGTCGAAGCCTACGCCTCCGCCCACTATCTTAATCACGAGATTTCGTTCGGCAAACAGGACGATTGGCTTGGCCCCGGATTGGGCGGCGGCATGGCCTATTCCAACAACGCCGAAAACATTTACTCCTTCCGCGTCAACCGCATCGAGCCGCTGAGTATTCCGCTGTTATCCCGGCTAACCGGTCCCTTCCGGTACGAGTTCCTGATCGGATCGCTCAAGGGGCACACCTATCCCAACGACCCTTGGGTGCATGTCGAGAAAGTCAGCTTCAAGCCCACGCCGGATCTGGAATTCGGTTTCGAGCGCACCATCATCTGGGGCGGGGAGGGGATAGAGCCCATCACCCTGCACACCTTCCTGAAGAGTTTCTTGAGCTTCTCCGCCGCAGGACCGGCAGAAGGCACGCGAGATAGTCCCGGCGCGCGCTTTGGCGCATTCGACTTCTCCTACCGGCTTCCTTACGTGCGCAACTGGCTGACGCTCTACTGCGACTCAGAAGTGCACGACGATGTCTCCCCCATCGACGCTCCGCGCCGCGCCTCCTGGCGTCCTGGGTTGTATCTCTCGCATGTGCCGGGGCTTCTCAAACTGGATATGCGCGTCGAAGGCGCCTCCACCGATCCGCCTAACTCCACCTATAACCCTCAGGGCGGCCACTTCATGTACTATGAAGCTCTGCAGCAACAAGGCTACACGAATAACGGCCAGTTGTTCGGCGATTGGATCGGCCGCGAGGACAAGGGAGGCCAGGGCTGGATCACCTATCATCTGAGCGGCAACGAGTGGTTGCAGGTTGGGGTGCGCAACCAGAAGGCGGCCGAGAACTTCATCCCCGGCGGGACGACCCTGAACGACATCGACTTCCAGGCGGTCAAGCGCATCGGCAAGGACTTCGAGGTCAACGGCAAATTCGCCTACGAGCGCTGGAAGGCGCCCATTTATCCCAGCGGCACGCCTACTTATCCCGCTGCGCAACAGACCGTGACCACAACGACCATTCAACTCACCTGGTTCCCGGAGAGAAAGATCAGTTATTAGAGCAGGGCTATCGCATTTGAAATTCTAGTGGGAAATGAAAGTACGGGCCTTTGCGGCTTCTCAAAGTACTCAAATCGAGTTCAGTTTTGTAACAGGGCAGGACCTCACTCGTGCCGAAAAGGTCCAGGCAAATGCTAGGCCTCAGCTCCCGCGGCTTTTTTGGGACATTTGCATTTCCGCAGCGGCTAAAGCCGACTCACTGTTGCTGCTTTTTTGCGGCACGCCTGAAGTCGTGCCCTGTTACAGAACACTTGCGGAACATCGTCATTCCGCGCCCTCGGTGGGCGTTCCTGCGATGCCACGCCATTGCACCGGTATGGGAGAAGCAGCCTGCAGCCTGGATCGACAGTTCGGAGGGTTCTGATTCACCGTTTGGGCAGCTTGGGCGACACGGTGGTCGCGCTGCCCTGCTTCCACCTGATTGCGCGCGTGTTTCCCCAGGCTGAGCGCAGGCTGCTGACCAACTTTCCTGCGCACTCCAAGGCGCCCGCCGCGGCGGCGGTGCTGGGCGATTCCGGCCTTGTCGATGGATATCTGCGTTACACCGTGGGCACGCGCCGGGTTGGCGAACTGGTGCGTCTGGCCTGGGAGATTCGCCGCTTCCGCCCGGATCTGCTGGTTTACCTTATGCCAGTGCGTTCGCTGAAAAATGTGCGCCGCGATCGGCTTTTCTTCTGGGCAGCCGGGGTGCGGCAGATCGTGGGGCTGCCCGGCGCGGAGGAATTGAAGCACCGCTTCGATCCGGAGACTGGCCTTTTTGAATCGGAAGCCTCCCGCCTGAGCCGCTCGATCGCCGCGTTGGGAGACGCGAGGATTGGGGAACTGGAGAGTTGGGATCTCGGCCTGACTGCCGCGGAGCGCGAAGCGGCGGCAGCGGCGCTCGGCGCTCTTGGGCAAGGGCCAATGATAGTCTGCGGCCCCGGAACCAAGATGCAAGCCAAGGATTGGGGTCAGGAAAACTGGCGATTGCTGCTCGCCCGGCTGGCTACGGAGTATCCCATGCATTCTCTGGCGCTGATCGGCGCCAAAGAGGAGGCTGGCATTGCCGATCATGCTGCCCAGGATTGGACCGGACCCAAGGTGAATCTGTGCGGCCTGCTCACGCCGCGCGAAGCTGCGGCGGTTCTCGCACGTTCCGATCTCTTTCTCGGGCCCGACTCCGGGCCGATGCATCTGGCGGCCAGCGTTGGAGTTCCCTGCGCGATTGCTTTTTCGGCCGCGGGACTTCCGGGCGTCTGGTACCCCGCCGGCCGGCAGCACCAGATCGTCTATCATCGGACCAGTTGCCACGGCTGCAAACTGGAGACCTGCGTGGTTGAGGCTCGCCGCTGCCTCACATCCATCACCGTAGAAGAGATGGCCGCGGCCGCAAGCAGAGCGATGACCGGCCAGGCCGGCGGCAAACGCGTTCCAGCCGCGCAGTGAAAACTTCCGCGCAAGGAAGCGCTTGCTTGTGCAGCTCCCAACCGCAAAGAGGAATCGCCGCATATGTTGATTGTTACCGGAGGCGCGGGCTTTATCGGCAGCAACCTCGTCCACGAACTGAATGCCTACGGCATCGCCGAGATTCTCGTTGTGGACGGCTTTGCCAACGTGAAGAAGTTTCAGAATCTGCATGGGGCGCGCTACGTGGACTGCATGGACAAGCGGGAGTTCCGCCGCGCCATCGGAGAAGACGCGCTGGGCGCGGGCCGGATTGAGGCCATCCTGCACCAGGGCGCTTGCTCCAACACGCTTGAGGACGATGGCGTCTACATGATGGACAACAACTTCCAGTACACAAAGGAAGTTCTGGCCTTTGCCATCCGCCAGGGCGCGCCGCTGGTCTACGCCTCAAGCGCGGCGGTCTACGGCCTCTCCGGCCCAGGGCATTTCGCGCCCACCATTGCAAACGAACGCCCGCTGAACATTTATGGCTTTTCCAAGCTGGCCTTCGACCACTATCTTCGCCACCAGCTCGCACAGGGCCGGGTTCCAATTACCGCCGTTGGCCTGCGCTACTTCAACGCCTATGGGCCGCGCGAGCAGCACAAGGGGCGCATGGCCTCGGTCATCCACCACTTTTCAAAGCAGATGAAAGAGACCGGCAAGGTGCGCCTATTCAACGGCAGCGGCGGCTTTGGCCCCGGCGAGCAGCGCCGCGACTTCGTCTATGTCCGCGACCTGGCCCGGATGAATATGTTCTTCGCGCAGATCGGTCCTTGGGCGCCCAGGCCCGGCGAGGCGGCAAAGCCCTATCGCGGCGTGGTCAATGCCGGTAGCGGCGTCAGCCGCTCCTTCAACGACGTAGCCAGGGCGCTGATGGCGGTGCATGGCGAAGTCCCCGTCGAGTACATTCCTTTTCCCGCCGACCTTGAAGGCCGCTACCAGCACTTCACCGAGGCCGATTTGACCAGCCTGCGGGGGTTGGGCTGCGACTTGGAGACGACCGCGCTCGAAGCGGGCGTCGCCGAGACCTGCGCGGCGCTCAAGGCAATCGGAGACTAGCGCGGCGGCGGTGGGGGAGGCGCTACGGCGATCGAGTCGCTCAAGCGCTTGCGCTCGTGCAGCGTCGCCGCTAAGTCGATCACGGCTTCATAAAGCGACGAAAACCGCTTATCGGCCAGCGCTCGCGCCACTCCGGCGCCCAGCTTCTCGAGCCGCGGATCGCCGTCGATGAAGATGGTGAACATCCCCAGCCGGCGCCCAAACTCGATATCGGATTCGGAGTCGCCGATCATAATGCTGCTTGCCGCGTCGATCTCCGGGAAATCCTTGACAACCTGCTCGAAAAGCCCGGGCAGCGGCTTGCGGCAGTTGCATTCCCCCTTGTCGTGCGGGCAAAAGTAGGAGCCGTCCACGTGCGCTCCTTCCTTCGCAAGCAGTTTCTGGAACTCGGCGTGGATGGCCCGCACATCCTCGGCCGTGTATTTTTCGAGTGCAATTCCGCGCTGATTCGAAACCACCACCACCCGCAGCCCCGCCCGGTTGAGCAGGCCGATGGCCTCCTCTACTCCGGGAAGCACGCGGAACTCGCTCCAACGGGTCACATAGCGGCCTTCCGGCATCTTTTCGTTCACCACCCCGTCGCGGTCCAGGAAGACCGACTTGACGAGGCCAGGATACGGAACACTGAGAGCGTTGTTCACCTCACTATGATAGCAATAGAGTGAGTCGCGCCGGCCCTGCGGTTCGCTGCAGGGAAGCTGGTTAGTTAAGCCAGGCGAGCGGAAGTGAAAGGGAGCCATGAGCAGCACCCCCAACGCAGCCAGCATCTTCGGGAAGGCCATCGCCGAGCACCTGGATGTGGTGCGCCAGTTGGAAACGCAGCAGCCGGTGCTGGAGGCGATTGCGCTGGCCATGACCGCAACCCTGCGGGCCGGAGGCAAGATCCTCTGGTGCGGCAACGGAGGCAGCGCGGGCGACTCGCAGCACCTTGCCGCTGAGGTCGTGGGCCGTTTTCGCCGTGCGCGCCAAGGCCTGGCCTCGATTGCGCTCACCACGGATACCTCGATTTTGACTGCCGTGGCCAACGATTACGGCTTTGACGTGGTTTTTTCGCGCCAGGTTGAGGCGTTGGGCAATCCCGGCGACCTGCTGGTGGGAGTTTCGACTTCGGGCAACAGCCGCAACGTGATCGCCGCGCTTGAGGCCGCCCGCTCCCGGGGGCTGGTCACAGTGGCCTTTACCGGCGCCGGGGGCGGCAAGCTGGCCGCGCTGGCCGACCACCTCTTTGCCGTCGCCTCGCGTGACACTGCGCGCATCCAGGAGGCCCACATTCTGGCCGGCCACATGCTCTGCGACTGGATCGAGCTGGATTGGGTCAATACGCACGCTTCCGCCGGCCATTCGGCTATACCTCCTGAACGTGCGGTCCAAGCGGAGGTTCCCCGGTGATCGAGCAACTGCGCGAGGTGATTCGTGAGATCGAGCACGGATGGGGCGCCAAGCATCTGATGGTGGTTGGCGACGTGATGCTCGATAAATACATTTGGGGCGAGGTGGGGCGCATCTCGCCGGAGGCGCCGGTGCCGGTGGTGCGCGCCACCCACCAGAGCGAGCAGCCGGGCGGCGCGGCCAACGTGGCGATGAACCTCGCCCGCCTGGGCGCGCAAACCCAGTTGGTTGGCTTTACCGGTGGAGACGAGAACGAAAAGCTGCTCGCCGGGAGCCTGCGGAAGAACAGGATATCCCCTCATTTCGTCGTCTCCGAGGGTTTTCCCACCGTCACCAAGCAGCGCATTCTAGGCGGCCGCCAGCAGATGCTGCGCCTTGACAGCGAGCGGCTGGGCGCGCGTCCCAGGGCCGATTACGATCGCCTGGTGGCAGCCGTGCTCGCGCACTTGCCCGGCAGCCATGCCGTGGTGCTCTCCGATTACGCCAAGGGAGTGCTCACCCCCGGCGTCTGCCAGCTGGTGATTCAGGCCGCCCGCAAGCTGGCGATTCCGGTGCTGGTCGATCCCAAGAGCGCCGACTTCGCCCGCTACCGCGGCGCAACCACCATCTGCCCCAACCTGGGCGAGCTCTCCACGGCTGCGCATCTTGAAGGGGGCGATCTGCATGCCGTGCTGGATGCGGCCGAAGCCATGCTCCCCGCTCTCAATATCGAGTTCCTCATTGCAACCCTCAGCGAAAAGGGGATTGCGTTGGTGCGCCCCGGCATCCGCTTCCTAGCGCCGGCAGCGGCACGCCAGGTCTTCGACGTTTCCGGCGCCGGCGATACGGTGATCGCGGTGCTGGCTTTGTGTTTGGCCTCCGGGCTCAAGCCGGAGACTGCCGTGGAGCTGGCCAATCTGGCCGCCGGCATCGTGGTGGCTAAGGTGGGCACCGTACCCGTTGAGAAGCACGAGCTGCTGGCCGCGCTGGCCCCTGAGATTGCCCTGCACGCCGAGGACAAGGTGGTCACGCGCCGCGAACTGGCTAGCCGCGTTGCCCTTTGGAAGAGTAACGGCGAGCGGGTGGTCTTCACCAACGGATGCTTCGACCTGCTGCACGTTGGCCACATCGCCGTGCTCGAAGAGGCCCGGCGCTTTGGCGACCGGCTCGTCGTGGCCATCAACAGCGACGCATCGGTGAGCGCGCTGAAGGGCTCCAGCCGCCCCATTGTGGGCCAGAACGAACGGGCACGCGTACTGGCCGCGCTGGCCGCCGTGGATGCGGTGGTGGTCTTTGGCGAGCCGACCCCGCTGGAACTCATCGTAGCCACGCGGCCCGACGTCCTGGTCAAAGGCGGAGACTATTGCGTGGAGAGCGTGGTCGGCGCCGGCGAGGTCCAGTCCTGGGGCGGACAGGTCAAGATCGTCCCGCTCGTCGAAGGCGCTTCCACAACCCGCCTGATCGCCAAGGGCGCGGAAGGCTAAGCTCCGGCTGCCAACCCCAGCCGGATACAATACGGGAATGGAGTTTTATCCCCAGCTCCCGCGGCCCGCCGTGGAGGTTTCCGCTTTCCGGAGTCCCCAGCGATGCTCCGACCCTGGAGGGTACCCCGGCGCTCGCTTCGCCGCTGCGGCGGCCGAGACAGGCCAGCCGGCATGAAGAATTTCCTGCGCCTGCTGCGCTATGCCCTTCCCTACGTCTTGCACATCTTGCCGGGCGTGATGCTGCTGGCCGCTGTGGGCCTCCTGGACAACTTCCGCACTCTCCTCTTCCAGCCAATCCTCAACAATGTTCTGGATCCCAAGGCCCCCGACGGCCCTATCACTCTCGGTCTGCCCAACTCCCGATGGCACTTCGACCTGCGCATCATCGTCCCCCATTTCATGCACAATGCCTGGACGGTGGTGGCCTTTGCTCTGATAGCTTCCACCATTGTCAAAGGGCTTTGCGACTACCTGGGCACCTACCTGGTCAACTACGCCGGCTTCGGCACCATTACCGACCTCCGCAACCACCTCTACGAAGCCACTCTGCGCCGCTCCTCCAGCTTCTTCCACAAGCACCCCACCGGCACCATCCTATCCACGCTCATCAACGATGTGGATAAGGTGCAAACCGCGGTCAGCTCGGTGATCGGCGAGTTTCTCCAGCAATTCTTCACATTTCTGGTGGGAGTTGTGCTCGTCATACGCCTGGGCGGCCATCTCAGTTGGGCGCTGCTTCTCTTCATTCCTGTCGTGGCCGCCTCCGCACGCAAGATAGGCAGCGAGGTGCGCACCCGCACGCGCACCGGCCAGGACAAGCTGGCCGAGATTCAGAACATCCTGCATGAAACCGTCACCGGCAATCGCATCGTCAAGGCTTTCAATACGGAACTGTGGGAGATTCTGCGCTTCAAAAAAGCCGCCAGCCGGCTCTTCCGCGCCAATCTCCGCAGCGTGCGCATTCAATCCATCAGTTCGCCGCTTATGGACACCATCGGCTATGTGGCCATCGCGCTGCTCCTGCTGGTCGGCCGCAACGAGATTCAGCATGGCCGCATGGACATCGGCCTCTTTGGTGCTTTCATCATCCTGCTCTTCAAGCTCTACGACCCGGTGCGCAAATTCGCCTCGTTCTACAACAGCTTCCAGCAGGCCATGGGCGCTTCCTTGTCCATCTTCGCCTTCTTCGACGCCGAGGACGACGTGAAGGAACGACCCCACGCGGCCACACTGAAGAGCTTTGCGAAGTCGGTCCGGTTTGAGGATGTGGGTTTTTCTTACTCGACCGCGGAGGGTGAGCACCAGATTCTGCACCATGTGGATTTGGAGCTGCGGCCGGGCGAAGTGCTGGCCCTGGTGGGCCCCAGCGGAGCCGGCAAATCGACGCTGGTCAACCTGATTCCGCGCTTCTTCGACGTCACATCGGGCCGCATCCTCATCGACGGCCGCGACATCCGCGACTCGACTCTCGGCTCGCTCCGCCGCCACGTTGCCCAGGTCACGCAAGAGACCATCCTCTTCAACGACACGGTGCGCAACAACATCGCCTACGGCCGGCCGGATGTTCACTTCGACCTGGTGGAGAAGGCTGCCCGCAATGCCCTGGCGCACGACTTCATCCTCCAAATGCCGCAGGGCTACGACACGGTGATCGGCGAAAAGGGATTCAGGCTCTCCGGCGGCGAACGGCAGCGGCTGGCCATTGCCCGCGCCATCATGAAGGATGCGCCGATTCTGATTCTGGACGAGGCCACCTCGGCCCTGGACGCCGAAAGCGAGTCGCTGGTGCAAGCGGCGCTGGCCAATCTGATGCAGGGACGCACCGTGCTGGTGATTGCGCATCGGCTGGGGACCATCCGGCGAGCCAACCGAATCGCCGTCCTCGAAGATGGGCGTATTACCGCTGTTGGTGCACACGAAGAGCTGCTGAACCTGTCGTCCACCTATCAGCGGCTTTATCAACTACAATTCATGGAAGTTCCAGAACCCCAGGCGCCCTACCATCTGGAAGATGATTTGCCTCGGCTGGAAGCGGCGCTCGCCGCCGGCCCAAAGCACTTATAGGAGCAGAGGAAAATGCCGATTCTTTCAATGACCGGTTTTGCGCGGACTCAGGTTAGAGTTCACGAACAGCTCAGCTACACGCTGAGCGTGAAGAGCGTCAATCACCGCTTTCTCGATGTGCAGATGCGCTTGCCTTCTGGCCTGGAGGAAGTGGAGATCGAGCTTCGCAAGGCGCTCAAGGAAAAACTCGTTCGCGGCCACGTTGAGCTAACGCTTTCCGTCGATCGCAGCGGCCAGCAGAGGGTCGGCTACAATCGCGACCTCGTGGCTGCCTATTTTGCCGCCTTTGCCGCCATGCGCGACGAGTACGGGACCAGAGCGGAGCCGGATCTGAACGCTGTGCTGCGTCTGCCCGGCGCCCTGCAGCCTGAGAATCGCGGCGAAGAGGATATCCCCTATCTGGCGGCAAGCGTTCAGCAGGAGATTGGGCCGTTGCTCGATCAGTTGAATGCCATGCGGGCGCGCGAGGGCGAGGCGCTGGAGGCCAGCCTCCACGCCACGATGGGCCGGTTAGCCGAGGCAACCGACGGAGTGGCCGAACTGCGTCCCGAGATCGAGCAGCGCTACCAGGACCGGCTGACGCAGCGGCTGCTGGCGGCCACGGGTGCGGAGTTCAATCGCCAGAGGCTGCTCGAGGAGGTCGCCGTGCTCGTCGAGCGCAGCGACATCGCCGAGGAACTGACTCGCATGCACATGCATATCGACCATTTCCGCGCGCTGTTGGCCAGCAAGGGCGAAGTCGGCAAGAAATTGGATTTTCTGCTCCAGGAGATGAACCGCGAGGCCAACACGCTGCTCTCGAAGACCGGTGGGGTCTCCGGCCAGGGAACCCACATTACCGAATTGGGACTGGCCATGAAGGCAGAGATTGAAAAGGCCCGCGAACAGATTCAGAACGTGGAGTAGAATCTTCGGCACAATGGACTGAGGGACAATCGAATCGTGGCAGGCATTCTCTTCATTATTTCGGCGCCCTCGGGCTCGGGCAAAAGTACGCTGGTGAGCGAATTGCGCAAGCAGGTCGCGGGCGTGGACTTCTCCGTTTCATGGACCACGCGGGCGCCGCGCGGCTCTGAGGCGAATGGGCGCGAGTACAACTTTGCCAGCCGCGAACAATTCGAGCAGATGATCCAGGCGGGCGTCTTTCTCGAGTACGCCCAGGTCTTCGGCAGTTACTACGGCACTGCCCGCCAATCCCTTGAGGAGGCGCGCGCGGCCGGTCACGATCTGCTGCTGGACATCGATGTTCAGGGCGCCGCGCAGGTGCGCGCCAGGATGCCTGAGGCCGTTAGCATCTTTGTCATGCCGCCCAACCCCAAGGTTTTGCGCACGCGCCTGCGCAATCGCAGCCGCGCCGAGGGCGTGGTGAATGAAGAGGAAGTCTTCAGGCGGCTCAGCGAGGCCACCAAGGAGATTGAGAATTATCGCGAGTACGGGTATATTTTGGTCAACGACATTCTGGATCGCGCGGTGGCGCAGTTGGAGGCCATCGTGCTCGCCGAACGTTTTTATCGCAATGGCGAGGCGATCGCCTACCGTTCGCGCCGGGTGTTGGAAGTTGCCGCGGCCTGCCTGCAGCGAAACTCGCAGGAACGGCTCAAGCCGGTGCTGGAGGCCTTCGGGATTCTGGGTTCCAGCGGTCAGCAGCAGTTGGATTTTGGGGAGGACTCCGACGAGGAGACCTCCGATGACGAGAATGAGGGACGCCAATGACGATTGAGACCGGTTTCGACTCCAACTACCGCAAGGTTCTGGTAGCCGCCCGCCGCGCCCGCCAGTTGCAGAGCGGCTCCCACGCTCTGGTCAACAGCCAGTCCACCAAGGCATGCCGCATTGCCCAGGATGAGATCGACGCGGGCAAGATCGCCTACGTCAAGACGGACGCTCCGGTGGTGAAGCCGCTGGTCGAAGGACCTGCCGTTCCCATTCTCCTGAGTTAGTTTTTCTCTCTCCGGCACACCACCGCCGACGATTTCAACAGAGGCCAGTCCTTCTGACAAACTTTCTGCCGTCGCGCAAGCCGGAAAGCAGTCAGTAACCCATATCTGCACTCCGGCCTGGTGCCCCACGTCCCTCGCATTTGAGGACCTGGGAAAGCACGAAATCATCAAGGCACGATGCTAGGCATGAAATTGAACGGCGGCGAGCCTAAGGATGGCGGTAAAGGCAGGATGGCGTCTGAGGCTCTGGCTGGCTGCCAGGCAGAGGAGGGGGCACTCAAGTGAAATGTGACATCGTCCGAGAACTGCCGGAAGGCCCTCCTCTATTCTCTGTGAATGCCTTGATAGCCTTTGTATTCGCTCTCTTGCTTTTTGGCGTCAACAATCTGAATCTGATTTCGGCTTGGTCCCATCCTCCTCAAGGCTGGAACCCAGTTTACATAGGCCGCGATCTTGACGTTGCTCAACACCTTACGTGGATCAACGACATGAGGGATCATTGGCTTTCGCCGGATTTCCATGCGCCCGTTGTGACCAGACCCGGTCTGTTCTCGCCTCTGATGTGGAGCCTCGGGCATGTAGAAAGGTTTGGCATCGACGCTTCCCTCGTTTATGTATGTGCGCAGTTTCTGTTGTATTTCATAGGAAGCTATGCGCTGCTCGGATGCCTGCAGATCTTCACGGCGTCGCGAATACAAGCGTATAGCGTGCTGCTTTGCATAGTATGCGTGCTTCCGGTGGGATCGTTCGCAGGAGTTGCGAAGTTCCTCGCCGGCCGTACTTGCGAGAGCCCAGTCTTCTATGGAGCGCATGACGGGTTCTTCTTGCAAGGACCGCTTACGCTGACCGTTGGCACAGTCGCGGTTCTTGTTTCTCTGGCGCTGATCGGATCGTATGTCCGCAGCGGGAAAAACTTATTCTTAATGAGCGCCGGCGCGGTCACCGGGCTTTCCGGGTTGCTTCACCCATTCGAAGTCTTTGCCATTATGGCTGGCGCTTCGTTGTCTTTCTTTTGCATCGGGTGGCCTCGATTGCGCCGGCCCTTGACGGAAAGCCTGGCGATATGTCTTCCGGGCGCCCTCGCCGTGTTGCCTTATGTCTGGTTTTCGTCTCAAGTGGATTGGATGAGCCGAATTACAAAAATGAACCAGCCGGGCGTGGACAACTTACAGCATATTCTGTCCCAAGTCGGGATCCCGGCTACGGTGGCGCTGACGGTTCTGGTGATTGGTCCTCGAATGCAAGAGCCCTTGGATATTGTCCTGCAATGCTGGTTCGCGGGTACTCTGATCATGTTAAATGTTCCGCGGCTGCCGTTCTGGTCGCATTTACTCGATGGGTTCGCGGCAGTGACTGCTCTTTTGCTGGTCCGGCAGTTTTCAACTCTGCCGTCGCTGAATAAATGGCTGGTTCGGCGCCGCAAATATGCGTTCATGGCTGGAGGGGCCGTGTTTGCATTATCCTTGGCAGCTCAATCCATTCATCGCTATGTTGCGTTTCGAGACGGTAATCGGGTCGGCGGCTGGTCGGTTGCCTCCCATGAAGAAGTCGGGACGATCGCCTGGCTTCGGAAGCACGGCAAACCGCAGGAGCTTGTTCTGGTTCCGCAGGAATCTGCTCCTTGGGTTGCGACGGTGCCCATACATGCCTGGGCCAGCCACTGGTTGTTTAGCATGGACTATTTGGAACAGCAACGGTTGTCGAATGCTTTCTACGCCGGAGCCTTGGGTGAAGACGGTGTCCGCCGCTTTCTTCAGGATTGCGGCGTGAATTATGTAGCCGTCCCCTTGGGAAGTCCGGTAGCCGGTGCGCTTAGCTTACAGAGCAGAGCGGCCCAGATCGGATCTTGGTCTATATACTATTTTCCCGAGAACCGCATGCGTCCATACGACGCGCTGACCTTGCCTTCGGAATGCGCGGCCCATGCAAGCGATCGACCGTAATCGCCAGAGGCGCGCGCCGGGCTGCAACGCGGGGCTGTTTCAAAAAAGAGCAGCATTGGCGATTCAAGCCTCTAGAAATCGCCGACTGTGCCGATAAGAGTCACAGATTCCAGTGCGCGGATGCGCGCGAGAAGCGGTGATCATGGCGGCCATACAGGCGACCCTAGGCACGGCGACACATTTGCTGGTTCCGTTGCAGCTCTCCGGAAACACCACCGAGCAGCAGAACAAGCTCCTCCAGGAGTGTTTGGGCGAAGCGGTGCGGGAGGCCTACCGGACGGCGATCGAGCAACTGGACCGGCACAGCGCCCAGGCGGCGCTGGATATGGACATGAAACTTAGGCGCGAGATCGCGGCCGCCGTGGTGGAGATCATCCACCGTCACACAGTGAGCGACAAGTACAAGGATGAGGAAGTAGGTTCCGATCGCGTGTATCCCCCTACCTACCGCGTGCGGCCGGTCGAGGCTCAAGTGACGGAGTTGCGCAAACTCATTCCCAGCCTGGGCAGTTGCCTGGAGAAGCTGGCGCGCAAGCCGCTGGTCGAGGGAGCGGAGGCGTGGTTTGCGATTCCGCGCTGGCAGGCGGTGGCGCCCACCTACAACCAAGCCGTGGAGATTGTGCTGGGGCTTCTGGCTACGAGGCGCAAGTTCTCCAACCGCATCGTCGGCCGCCTGGGACCGACCTATCTGCGCCAGAGCGAGCGCTCCAAGCTGGCCGAGAAGATATTGGCCGAACAGCAGGAAGGGAACGACATTCTGGTGGTTGCCGCGCAGGCCGGAATGCTCCATCGCGGTTGCTCCGCCCGCCGCACCCGCGTAGCCATGGCCGGCAACGAGTTTGCCTTCGGCGTCTTCAACTTCGTCGCCACGCTCCTCACGCATTCCGAGCGGCTTTCATCCGGCGATACGCTCATGATCGACTGCAGCGGCGACGAGTATTCGGTACGCGGCGACTATACCTTCGATCGCGTTCCCCTCTTCGACTACGATATTGGCGGCATCGAATTCAGCATCTTTTATGAGGACCGGGCCCGCAACCTGTGGGGGACGCCGACCGGCTTTCTCTACAAGATGGTGTAACCTCAGCCGTTTCATCTACCCATTGCCGCCTGCCGCGTCTAACCGGCAGGCGGTATTCTTTTCTTCGATGATGCAAGTGCGAGTTCTCCCCTTTGGCGTGCTGAGAGATTGGCTGGGCGCTTCCTCGGCCACGGTCGAGCTGCCCGAGGGCGCAACGGTCGCGGAACTGCTGGAGCGGCTGAGCGCCGGCCAGGTTCCGCCCCAGTCTGCGCAGTTGCTTCGCTCCATTGCGGTCAGCGTGAATGCCGAGTTTGCCACTTCGGCCCAGGAGCTGCGCGCGGGCGACGAGGTGGGATTGCTGCCGCCGGTCTCGGGCGGCGCTGCGCCTGCGGAGAAGACTCGCGTTGGCGGGGGCGAGGAGCAGCCGCGGACGGCTCTCCTGACCCATGCGCCGATCGATGCGGAGCGGCTGATTGCCGCGGCCAAAAAGGGTGAGGACGGCGCGGTGGTGGTCTTTGACGGTATCGTGCGCAACAACTCTCACGGCCGCCGGACCCTATACCTCGACTACGAAGCCTATGAGGAACTGGCCGTCAAGCAAATGCGCGAGTTGACCAGAGAGGCAATCGAGCGCTTCGGCATTCGCGACGCCTTGATCGTTCATCGGCTGGGCCGCATTCGGGTTGGCGAGACCAGCGTGCTGATCGTTGTGTCCGCGGCGCATCGCGGACCGGCATTCGAGGCCTGCCGATGGCTCATTGACACCCTCAAGAAGACCGTGCCCATCTGGAAAAAAGAGACCTTTGTGGACGGCGCCGTGTGGGCAGCGGGCGAGCCGTTTCCCGCCGGCCTCTCCGTGGCGCCGCCGGAGGCTTCGCATGAAGGGTGATTCCAAAGGAGCCGGGGTTCAAGAATCCTGTCGGTGTTCCAGGTCCCGCTTCTTGAATCTGAGCTCGATATGGGTGCCTCAGGTCCCTCGCATTTGGGGACCTGGGATCGTGGCGCTGGCGGCGCTCTTCACCCTGGCAGCGGCCGTCCTTCTGGCTCTGCCGCTGGCCGCGCAGGAGGCCACTCTGCGTGTGGATGTAAAGCTGGTCAGCGTCTTTGTGAACGTGACAGACAAGAACGGCGCCATTGTAGGCGGGCTTGCCCAGGACGACTTTGCCGTAACCGAGGATGGCCGCCCGCAGCAGATCGCGGTCTTCGAGCGCCAGTCGGAGCTGCCGTTGAATCTGACGCTGGCCATCGACACCAGCGGCAGCGTGCGCAAGGACATGGCCGAGGAAGCGGATGCGGCCCGGCGATTTGCCCACGCACTACTGCGCTCTCAAGACCAGATGAGCCTTTTGCAGTTTGCCACCAGTGTGCGCGAGCTGACTCCCTTCACCAACAAGGTGCGCCATATTGATCGCGGGCTGGGCCATCTGCGCGGCGATTGGGCTACGGCGCTCTACGACGCCATCTGCCAGGGTTCAGCACGGCTGGGTGGCAATCCAGGGCGAAGGGTGCTGGTGCTTATCTCTGACGGCGACGATACCGCCAGCAACTCCACCTACGCCCAGGCCCTGGAGCAGGCGCTGCGCAATGAAGTGATGATTTACAGCCTCATCGACGTGCCCATCGAGGCCAGCGCCGGCCGCAATTTGGGCGGAGAACACGCGCTGATTACCCTGGCCGAGCAGACCGGCGGCAAGAGCTTCTATGTGAGCGGCGGCGGGCTGGACAAGGCCTTTGCGCAGGTGAGCAGTGACCTGCGCACACAATATCTACTCGGCTATTATCCTCATAATCAAGAGCCCGGAAAGGATTTCCACCGCATTCAGGTAACCATTCCCAGGGCCGCGCCCCAGTCCTTCAATATTCGCCATCGCACAGGCTATTACGCGGACTTGCCGGCCAAGGTGAGGTAATTTGCAGATAATCCACACTGGCCCTGCACATTCTCCAGGACAATCAGTGAACTGGGCGGGGAAAAAGGCTACAATTTATTTATGCTTTTGGCTATAGTTGCAATGCGGGTGTTGGAAATCATGTTTTTTACCGGCCTTGTGGGCTCTACCGTGGTTGTGCTCATCAGTTTTGTTGAGGACGGAGTCGAGCTTTTCGGCAAGGATGAGCCGCCTGAGTCACGCGCCTGAGAGCGCAATCCGCCATGGCATGTTCTCAACCATTGACT
>JBEKDH010000061.1:0-21541 GCA_050014455.1 Occallatibacter sp. | reverse complement strand
TTGGTGGCAAACGGGAGCAGGGCGATGTTCCGGGCCTGCTTGATGGCGCGGGTCAGGCGGCGCTGGTGAGTGGTGCAAACGCCGGTGAGCCGCCGGGGCACGATCTTGCCGCGCTCGGCCACGAAGCCCTGCAGCAGCCGAACATCGCGGTAAGGGATCGCGTCGATCTTCTCAGTGCAAAACTTGCAGACCTTCTTGCGGCGGAAGAACTTTCCGCGGCCGCCGGGTCCGGCGGAGGGTCGTCCGCCAGGTCCTCCAGCGGGCCTGCCGCCGGGACGGTGCCCTGAACCTGAACCTGGACCGGGGCCAGAAGCCGAGATGGGGCCGGTATCCGCGCCAAATGCGCCTTGAGTTGCTGCCGCGCCCGTCTCGGGCGCCTTTCCTTGGTTCTCTTCAGCCATTGTGTTTCCTCTTCACTCTCTTCAAGTCCGGTAAAACGCCGATGGGCGCTGCGGGACGCTGGATCGGGCCGGAGCCGGTTGCCCCCAAAAGGGAACCCGCCGCGGCAATTCGTGACTATCAAGCTAGACGGCGGCCGGAGCCGCAACCGGGGCCGCGGGCACCGCCGCCGGAGCCGCGGGCGCTGCAACCGGGGCTGCGTGAGACGCTGCCGGGGCAACAAATGCCGGGGCCGAGCTGCGCCGGACGCCACGCAGAGCCTTGACCTTGGCCAGACGCTTCTCTTCCTCGTCGATGCGCACGGTGATGAACTTGATCACCGGCTCCGTGACGCGCAAGCGCCGCTCCAGCTCCAGCACCACCGCGCCGTTGGCCTCGATGGTGAGCAGAACATAGTTGCCGTCGTTGAACTTGCGCACCGTGTAGGCAAGCTTGCGCTTGCCCATCTTCTCGACATTCTTGATCGCTCCGCCGCCGCCGGTGACGGTGGCGGAGAAGCCGGCGATCAGCTTGTCGGCATCCTCTTCGGCCACGTCAGGCCGAACAATGAACATCACCTCATACACACGAGCCATCTCTATTCCTTTTCCGCTGGATCGCCGGGTTCCATCCCCGGCTGCCAGCCTTACTATGCAACCCTGCCTACTCCTCCGCCGGGCTGTTTCGCTCACGGCGGTTGAACTCGTTCATGGCGGCTGCCGGTCCCAGTTCGAGAATGCGCCGCACGGCAGTCGCCACCCGGTCCAGCACCTCGTCCAACACCGCCAAATCCGCCTTGCGCATCGGCGAGAGCAGATACTCCCTGCCCGGACGCCTTCCTCCCGCCGCAATCGCCTCTGGCGGCAGATCCAGCCCGACCCCGATGCGGAGGCGCAACCACTCCTGGCTTCCCAGGGCGCCGGTCACGCTGCGGGCTCCGTTGTGCCCCGCCGGCGAACCGCGCTCCCTGATCTTGAAGGTTCCCAGCGTCAGGTCCAGCTCGTCGTGAATAACGAGCAGGTCCCTGGCTGGGTCCGCTTCAAACTCGCGAACCAGAGCGGCCACTGCCAGCCCGCTCAGGTTCATGAAGGTCTCCGGCTTGGCCAGGACCACCTCGCGCCCGGCCATGCGGCAGGTTGCGGTAGCGGCCCGGCAGCGCCGGTTCTGCACCGCAACGCCCTCTTGCCGGGCGATGCGGTCGATGGCCATGAACCCCGCGTTATGCGGCGTCCACAGATACTCCGGGCCGGGGTTGCCCAGCCCGACCACCAGAAAACTGCTGGTGGATGAGCCGGGCAGCAAAGGGCTGCGCAAAGGAGCCACCTGCCCGCCGGACTCCGTCTCCTCAACCAAGGCTTACTTCTTTCCTTCGGCCTTCTTGGCGCCAGCCTCGGGCTTCTTGGCTCCGGCATCGGCCGTCTTGGCATCGGCCTCGCCCTTGCCCTTCTTGGCCACTTCGGGCTCGGCCGCGGCTGAAGCAGCGGTGGCAGCGGCGACTGCGGCAGCTTCCGCCTCGGCCGCGGTGGGTGCTTCTTCTCGGATCGAGACCACGTGGGCCACGGTCGCATCCGCTGCATTCAGGTACTTGACAGCGTCCGAATGGGGCAGATCGCTGATGCGCAACGTCTCAAACATGGCCAGGTTGCTGACGTCCACGGCGATGTTGGCGGGGATGTCGGCAGGCAGGCATTCGACTTCGACTTCGCGCAATACCTGGTCGAGAATGCCGCCGGATGTCTTGACGCCCACCGGTATGCCCACCAGCCTGACGCGCACCCTGACGCGGAGGGTTTTGTCCAGGGCAATGCGCTTCAGGTCGATGTGGATCAAGGAATCGTTGATCGGCTCGCGCTGCCAGTCGACGATCATGGCTTTGGCCGCCGGCTGCCCGGCAACCTCGACGTCAAAGATCGTGTTATGCCCGGTTTCTGAAAAGAGAATTCGGGAAATCTGCTTGGGGTCCACCTCGATGGCCACCGGGGCGTGCCCTGGACCATACAATACGGCGGGAATCTTGCCCGCGAAGCGTACGCGGCGCGCGGCGTTCTTGTTGAATTTGCCCTCGCGGGGCGTGGCTGCAACTACTTCTGGCATTCGCTCTCTCGTTTCTCGATCGGGCACGGAAGAGCAGCTCTTAGCTATTAGCTTTTAGCTCCTA
Source organism: Occallatibacter sp. (assembly GCA_050014455.1). Taxonomy (GTDB): domain Bacteria; phylum Acidobacteriota; class Terriglobia; order Terriglobales; family Acidobacteriaceae; genus Telmatobacter. The sequence goes on along the minus strand of JBEKDH010000061.1, from coordinate 19,005 downwards.
GCTTTTTCTGCTCGCGCGAATGGGATCGCTCCGCTCCCTTTGTTAAAAGCAGCTTTTAGCTATTAGCCGTTAGCTGCTTGTTGCTGTTGCGCGATGCATGGGCTCCAACCAAAAGTGCATCGTATGTTCTTCCTCCGCTCAATTGCGGAGGTCAATCACTCGGTGAAACCAGCTAGAAGCTAAAAGCTAAGAGCTAAAAGCTGCCCCTAGCTAAACAGCGTACTCACGCTAGTCTCCATGTGAATGCTCTCGATGGCCGCGCCCAGCAGGCCGGCGATGGAGAGCACTTTAATCTTGGGCAACTTCTGCGCGGCCTCGCGCAGCGGAATGGTGTTGGTGACAACGAGCTGTTGCAAGGGAGAGTTGGCGATGCGGTCGATGGCCGGACCGGAGAGCACGGCATGGCTGGCGCAGGCATAGACCGCAGCCGCGCCGGCCGCGTAGAGCGCGTCCACGGTCTTAACGAGAGTACCGGCCGTGTCGATGATGTCGTCGATGATGAGGCAGTTCTTGCCCACCACGTCGCCGATCACGTTCATGACCTCAGTGACGTTAATATCCGTGCGGCGCTTGTCCACGATGGCCAAGGGCGCCCCGACCTTCTGAGCAAAGAAGCGTGCCCGCTCCACGCCGCCGGCGTCGGGCGATACCACGGTCAGCCGGGGCAAGTTCAGGTCGCGGTAGTAGCTCACCAGCACCGGGCTGGCGAAGAGATGATCGACGGGAATGTTGAAGAAGCCCTGAATCTGTGCGGCATGCAGGTCAACGAAGAGGGCGCGGTTGGCGCCTGCAGTGGTGAGCAGGTCGGCAATCAACTTGGCGCTGATGGCTACGCGCGGGCGGTCCTTGCGATCCTGGCGGGCATAGCCGTAATACGGCACTACCACCGTGATCCTGGCCGCCGAGGCCCGCTTGAGCGCGTCGATCATCACCAAAAGCTCCACCAGGTGCTGGTCCACCGGATAGCAAGTGGGCTGCACCACAAAAACATCCACGCCGCGCACGTTCTCAAGCAACTGGAAGTAAACCTCGCCGTCGGCAAAGCGCTGGATCTTGGACTCGCCCACCTTGACGCCGATATGGCTGCCGATCTCCTCGGCCAGCGGCCGGTTTGCCGTGCCGCTGAAGAGCTTGAACCGTTTGTCCTCGCTCAGATTGCGGCGCTTGCGCTCGGGAGCCGCCTTGGCCTCCCTGGCCTTGGCTGCCGCCTCAGCGGCTGCAAATTGCGCGGCCTCTTTTGCCGCGGCCTGTCCGCCGTCCTCTTCAGGGTCTTCCACCGTTGTCGTCAAGGTTTCCGCTTCCATCTCCGTGCACCTCCAAGCTGGTTGGCTTTGGCTGCTTCCCGGGGTTAGTGTTTCGAGAATTTGGCTGGGCGACCAGGATTCGAACCTGGACAAATGCCTCCAAAGGGCATTGTCCTACCATTAGACGATCGCCCAACTCTTGCAACCGCCCGCGAGTCTCTCTCGCGGACCGGCCGCCTGTCAAACTGGCTCTTGCAACAGCATCTCGCGCCAGTACTTTGCGCGCGGCAGAGTGCGAGTCAAGTGGTTCGCAATCCCGGCCGAGCGCAAGCGTTCGCGCGCCGCTTCCGCATCTCCGCGGGTCCGGTACAACCCGTAGAGCGCCGAGCCAGACCCGGACAGCGAGGCCACCAAAGACGAGGCATGGCAGGCTGCCTCCGGCGTGCCGGGGCCCGCAAGAATGCGCTTGATCTCTGCAAGGAAGGGATGCTGAGGAAAGACGACGCGTTCAAAGTCGTTCTCAATCCAGCTACTGATCCCGGTGCGGACAAGCGCGGACCCTTGTGGTCCGGCCAGGTTCTCTCCAAGACTCGTCTCAGGGGAGAGAACACCGGAGGAGCCAACTCCCTGCCCACCCCGCGGAATCGCTCCCGCAAAGGCGCTGGCATAGGTGCGGCTCAACTCATTCATTTTAGCTTGACTGGCCTCCGCGGTCAAACCCTCGGCTGCGCAGAGCACATCCCAGTCGCGAAAGGCCTGCGGCGTGGAGACGCCAATCCCGGGCGTGGCGACGGCGCACCAGAGGGGTTCAATATCCGGCAGAGGCTGGACCTGCTGGCCGCGATCGAAGCCGAGCACCGTGCCGCCGACAAGGAAGAGGGGCACATCGGAGCCTACCTGGGCGGCGATCTCCATGCGACGCGCGGCCCACTTCGTTGTGTCATCCTGAGCGAGGGTCGCCGCAGCGACCGGAGTCGAAGGGCCCGCGTTTCGAGCACTCCATTCTCTACAAAGATCCGGAATTCCGAGTTCTGCTTCCAGCCCTACCAGCGCCGCCACGGCGTTGGCCGAGCCGGCGCCCAGGCCGCCCTGCACCGGCAACCGCTTCTCGATGTGTATCTCCACCTCAGCCGTCACGCCAAGCGCCTCCAGCGCCAGCGCAACCATTTTCCAGGCCGTATTGCGGCTATCCGTGGGAACACGGCTGTCATTCGAGGTGATCTGAAACGCCGTATTTCCAGCCTGACGTGCTGTAACGGTTACCAGGTCGTGCAGCTCCAGGGTCTGATAGACCGTAGCCAGCGCGTGGAAGCCATCTGGGCGCGGCGCGCCAATGTGAAGGCCCAGGTTGATCTTGGCGTGCGAACGAACCACGGTAGGCATACCGGTTCATTGTAGGGGCTTGCTCAGGGCCTAATCTATTCAGAGTGAGAAACTCGGGCATGACGCAGAGTACAGAACAGCCTTTGTGCGCCCTCCATTGGCGTCTTCGCGACTGGATCGCCGCCGTGGGGCTCTTTGCGGCCACCGCGGCCGTCGTGCTTTGGCAGGACGCGCATCTTGTGGTGCTGTGGGATCTGAGCTATACCCTGGACAGCAGCGTCCGCTTCGCCCTGGGGCAGATGCCTTACCGCGACTTCCCGTTCGTCCATCCGCCGCTGACGTTTCTGATTCAGGCCGCCATTATGCGCCTTACCGGGCGGGTCTACTGGCACCATGTTGAGTATGCCGCTGGGGTTGGCGGCCTGGGAACGATGCTGGCCTGGCGCATCGCGCTGCGCACGCTAAGGGGGCGCGTACCGGGGGCGTGGACGGTTTCCGTGCTGCTGGCCGCTCCGCTCACCGTGCTGGGCATTTACAGCATCTTGCCGCTGCCATCCTACGACTGCGACAGCGCCTTCTCGATCCTGGCCGCCATTCTGCTGTTACAGCGCCTGACGCCGGAAGCGGTGGATTTGAAAGGGCACGACTTCAGTCTTGCCGAAAGTGCGGAGAATTCAGCGCGGGCTTTAGCCTCGGAGGCATTACCTGCCGCAGAGCGGAGAATCGGATGCCTCGCGGCGGTCCCCACGCCCGAAATCAGGGGATTGCTGCTTCCCTTCCTGGCGGGCGCGGCGGTTGCGCTTCCGCTCTTCTTCAAGCAGAACATCGGCTTGCCGCTGTTGGCGGTCGTGGTTGCGACGATCCTTCTCATGCTTGCCGCCCGGCTCATCGGCCGCCGGCCTGCCTCTCCTGCCAACCCCAGCGTCCCGGCGTTGCTGGCCGTCCTGGCCGGCGCGGCCGCAACGCTGCTTGCCACCGCTCTGCTGCTGCATTGCACCGCTGGCCTGCGAAACTACCTTCGCTGGACCATCCGCTTCGCCATGGAGCGCCGCCTGCCGGGCTTCAACGATATGCTCGGCATCTACATGGAGCCGTCCCTCGCCTGGACGCTGCCCTGCGTGGCCGCGGGTCTGCTGCTGATGCGCAGCCGGTGGGCGCTGGCCATCTGGGCCCGTCTGCTAGCGCTTGCTTTGCTCGCCGCGCCGTTTCTCTTCACTGTCTTTGGGCTGTTCCTATCTGACGATGCCGACGACCGCGCCAGCAATCTCCTCGCGCTGTGGCCGTTGCTGCTTATCCTCTCTGCCGCGCTCACCCTCTTCTATCTGCTGCGTGGCCCCATCGATCGCGCTCTGCTGCCCGCGGCGCTGCTGGCGGCTATTCACGGAACCCTGCTCTCGCAGCAGCTTTGGGGATCGACCTACGCCATCTGGCCGCTCCTCATGCTGCTGATTGCCGAGATAATCGCGTTTCTGGCGACGGTCAACCCGCCTGGGCCGGCGCCGGCAGGCTGGAGCCCTGCTCCCGCGCTGGCCGTCGCGATCGCGGCGACCCTGCTGGTCTGCGGTGGGCTTTACACGGCCAGCGAAGACCGCCTGTCGTTCATCGACCTGCCGGATGGGCCGGTGGAGCACTCGACCCTGCCGCAAGTCAAGGGCATGGCTACGCCCGGACCTTATCTGCCTGACTTTGAAGAGCTGCTGCGATTTGCTGCCGCCAACATCCCTGCCTCCGACGGGTTGATCCTGCTGCCCGGCGAAGACCCGTTCTACTTTGCGACTAGGCGCGTTCCGCAGTTTCCGGTGCTGCTCTTCGACCCCGCCACCGACCCTTACTCACCCGCCCAGCTTGTGGAGCTGGCGCGCACGCGCAACATTCGCTGGCTGATTGTGAAGCGCGAGTTGCAGATCCGGGAGGACGTGACGCCGCAGCGCGAAGCTGCCATGAAGGCTCTGCTGGGCGACTTCACGCTCTACAGCCGGCTCAACGCTTACGACGTTTACCGGCGCTACTGACACGGACCGATTGGGAGATGATCGCGAAACCCACCCAAGGGCATTCCTCCGAGATGCCGCAGCCCGCCGGGGGACGAGCGACGATCGGGACGAACGAAGTGCGTCCGGAATATCTCGTATCCCCACCCCCGCAATGTAGAATTGCTTCGTTTGCGCGGGATGCATCTCTGCGCACACAGAGGAAACGGACATGAGCGAGCAGAAGGAAGCGAAAACCGTTGTGGTGACAGGCGATTCTACGTTGGATTGGAACCTGGCCCGCAACCCGTCGATGGAGCCGCAGAGGGGCCTTTGGGAGCCGGAGGTGTGTACTCGGCTGAGGTGGCAGCGGGGAGGGGCTGGCTTGCTGGCCGACCTGGTTGCAGGTGTTGCCGCGCAGATCGGCGACGCGGCTGCCTGCCAGGTTCGGCAACCGGATATGCCGCGGCACGCCGGCAACGGCAAGGAGCCCGCGATCGACACCGAGGATGCGCGCTTCCATCACTCCTATGCTTCGTGGAAGCCCTTTGACTTTGCGGCCAAAGATTCCAAAGCAGCCAAGGATGCCGCCAAGGAAAAGCGCGATGAAAAAGCGGCGTGGCGAGTTGCGGAGTTTTTGGGCGCGCGGCGGTGTGCGAACCCGGACGAAGTGAGCGACTGGGCGCGAGTGGTCAACGACGATCCCGACGCTGAATTGGTGGTGCTGGACGATGCCGGCCTGGGCTTCCGCAAAGACAGCCAACGCGCTTTGTGGCCTGTCAGCCTCAAGACGCCCGGCAAAGAACCATGGGTGCTGGTCAAGATGAGCCGGCCGGTGGCTGAGGGGGATCTGTGGAAGCACCTTTGCGAGCACCATGCCAAGAAGCTCATTGTTGTGATGACGGTGAACGATCTGCGCCTCACGGAAGTCCAGATCAGCCACGGGCTTTCCTGGGAGCGCACGGCCCAGGATCTGGTTTGGGAGGTCATCTATAACAGCAATCTGCCCGGCCTGTTGCACTGCGCCCACGTTGTGGTCTCGTTCGGCGCGGCCGGAGCCTTCCTTTTTTCGCGCGACAGCGGGAAGGAGCTTCCCTGCCGGGTGATCTTCGACCCCGAGGTGGTCGAGGGCATGTGGGAACAGAGCTATCCGGGGCGGATGGTGGGCTACTCTTCCTGCCTTAGCGCCGGCATCGCGAAGGAAGTAATGCTGGAGCCCGCGAAGCCGGATATTCAGAAGGGCATCCGCGCGGGGCTTTCGGCGCTGCGCTGCCTGCATCGCGAGGGCTACGGGAAGCGCGGCGCCTCGGCGGCCGAGATCACGCTGGAATTCCCGGTGAGCAAGGCGATCGGCGCATTGGACGCTTCAGATACCTCGTTCCAGCAGGTAGATGTTCCCATGCGTACCGGCCACAAGTATTGGACGATCCTGGGCGAACGGTATTCGAGCAATCTGGAGGAGCTGGCAGCTAGAGTGGTTCTGGATGGGCCGGAGAAGGCGCTCAAGGGAGTTCCGCTCGGCCGCTTTGGCGGTTTGCTGACAGTCGACCGGCAGGAGATCGAGAGCCTGCGCAGCATCCGGTCGCTGGTGAGCGAATATATCGCTCTCGAACGTCCCAAGCGGCCATTGTCCATTGCTGTCTTCGGCCCTCCCGGATCGGGGAAGTCCTTTGGGATCATCGAACTGGCGAGGGCGCTAAGGCCGGACGAGATCGAGGTGAGAGAATTCAACTTGTCCCAGTTCCAGACTACCGACGAGTTGTTGTCGGCCTTCCATCAGGTGCGTGACATCGCGCTCAGCGGAAAAATCCCGCTGATCTTCTGGGATGAATTCGACAGCAACTTCGGGACAACGGCTTATGGATGGCTGCGCTACTTTCTCGCGCCCATGCAGGACGGGAAGTTCCTGCAAGGAAATTTGGCCCATCCCGTCGGCAAGGCGATCTTTGTTTTTGCGGGTGGAACTTGCAAGAAGCTCGAAGACTTTGGCAAGAACGGGGACGACAGCGAGTTGCGGGCTGCCAAGGTTCCCGATTTTGTGAGCCGGCTGAAGGGCTATCTGAATGTGCTCGGACCCAACCCGCAAGCGGATAAGCCCGATCCGTATTTCGTGCTGCGGCGCGCCCTGCTGCTGCGCTCCATGCTGGAGCGGGACGCAAAGCGCATTTTGCGCGATAAGCGGGTGCAGATCGATTCCGGCGTGCTGCGGGCCTTCCTGCAGACCCAGAGTTACAAGCACGGCGCGCGGTCGATGGAGTCTCTCATCGCCATGAGCCAACTGGACGGCAAGACGCGCTTTGAACGCTCCAGCCTGCCCACCAAAGCGCAACTCGACCTGCACGTCGACGGCCGGGATTTCCAGGCGCTGGTTCATCAGCTCGCGCTTGACGACCAGGTTCTGGAGAAGCTGGCGCGGGCCGCGCACGACGTCTTCTGCGCAGCACTTGTGAAAGACAACTGGAAGTTCGGACCCGAGAAAGACGATGAGAAGAAAGAGCACCCGTATCTTAAAGACTTCGCTCTGCTTCCTGAAGAAGTGAAGGAGCAGAACCGCGGGCAGGTTCGCGACATTCCCGGCAAGCTGGCTTTTGCCGGCTGCCACATGGTTCCGGCCCCTGAAAGCGAGCCTTCCTTCGAGTTTTCAGCGGAGGTGCTGGAAGAACTTGCCTCCAGGGAACACACGCGCTGGATGCTCCAGAAGGCGAGGGACGGATGGCGCTATGGAGACCCCAGAGACAACGATAAGAAGCTGCATCCGTGCATGCTGCCCTGGACGACTGGAAAGCCGGAGGCTTACGGCGACTTTGGCGATCGCCTCGGGGACAAGGAGCTCCCCCCTGAAGAGAAGGACAAAGACCGGACAGCGGTCAGGGAGATTCCCACGATTCTGAAGGCCGCCGGTTACACCATCGTTTAGGACGTTCCGCGCAGGCGCGCGATTTCGCCGTAGCGAAGCAAGCTGGGCCAGCATTTGTCAGGCCCGTCGCAGGCGCAGGAGCCGTCAGGGTGTTCCGGGACGAGCAAGGCGGCGTTGGAAGCCCCGCTTCAGTTAGCCAGAACCTTCGGCGCGATCGATCTTTCGTGAGCCAGCAGGTCGGCCAAGGCCTTTTCCGGGCAGATGTGGTGGACCTCGATCAGGCGCAATTCCGCCTCTGTCTCCACGGAGAAAGCAACGGTCATGAAGCAGTCCAGGCAGCGGGTATTGTATGTGCCGTTTTCGTTCTGGGTGCGGCTGTACATCGTACCTCGAAGAGACCGGAGATTCCACGATGCTAGCCTTGGATGCATTTCCGTGACGTGACCTGCATCACCGGATTATGTTTACCGGGGGGCGGCGGCGCATTCTCTCGCCAGACAAACCCTCAGAGCGTGGTCACCTGATTCGTGTTGCGGCGCAACTGCCAGCAGGGGGCTTGCCCAGCCTGCGGAAACAAGGAGACCGAGCAGGGCACGTCCTGGGAACCGAGATAGTCGTACTCCTGCTTGTTGCCCTTGAGGGGAATCGTCAGGTAGCGGTTGACAGTGACTTTGGATGATGGCGAGCCACGCAGCTTGAAGACCGCCCAGTCGCCCGCATAGATGGCGACAAACCCAGCCGCAAGGGCCACAGCCAACCTTAGCAGCCAGCGTTTCATGCGGTCTCAGCCTTCCTTCGGCAGGCGGGTTTCGCTCATCGGGGCAATTCCGCTTTCCAGGTTCGGTTGCATGTGGTTGCGCGGGTGGCGATCCCACACGAATCCTTCAGCTTGCATTCTGCGTTTCGCCGCGCACCATTTCGGGCGTGTACACCCGATAGCAGTTCCGCCCGCTCGCCTTGGCTTGGTAAAGAGCCGCATCTGCGCCTCTGAACAGCGCTTCGCCATCGAGCTCCCCACCTGATTCCATGCAGACGCCGGCACTTGCGGTAAGCGGCAGTTCACCGCCTTCAAAAGAGACGGGAACGGCCAGATTCTTCACGATGTTTGAAGCAATCCTTTCGGCAACTTGCGGATCGCGCAGATCGGTGAGCAGCACGACAAACTCATCGCCGCCGATTCTGGCCACGGTATCGATCTTGCGCACAGCTTCGATCAGGCGATCGGCGGTAACGCGCAAGACCTCGTCGCCGGCCTGGTGGCCATATGAATCGTTTACGTCCTTGAACTTGTCAAGATCCACCAACAGAAGCGCCAGCCCTGTTTTATGGCGGTTGGCGGTGTCCACGGCCGTGACCATCCGGTCTTGCAGCAGCACGCGCGTCGCCAGTCCCGTCAAGCCATCGTGCAGAGCCATATGGCGGAATCGTTCTTCACTTTCGCGGAGAAGAATCGTCTGCTGCTTCACCCGCTTCTTGAGCGAAACAACCCAGGCCAGAACCGCCAGCGTTCCGGTCAGCGCGAATGCCAGCACCAGAAACGCGTGAGCGGGCGTCCACCACGAAGGGCTCTTGGTGACAACAACATCCGACGGCGAGCGAAGCAGGATTTCGAATGCCTTGGGAAGCCGGAAATGCTGGGACGCGACGGTCTCCGAAATCATGCAGATGCCGGTGAGCCGGAGCTGGCTGCCGTCGCGCAAATCAGCCAGCGGATTCTCCTTGAGTTCTGTTGGAAGGATGGCGGAAAAGACGGCGCCTCCCGCATCCACCAGCAAAGTGTCTTGGCCTGTCGCTCTCTGCAGCCCGATGAGGCGGCCATCCAGGTGCACCAGATCCCCCTCGAAATCGCCGGAGAGCGCCTCCTTAACAGTTACGGATTTGGGTTCAGGCAGCGGCGCCGTACCCAGCTTCTTGAATATCGCGTCGTCGACGGTGTGCTCGGTGTCGCCCAGCACGGGGTATCCGACCGCATCCACCACTTCCCCTGGCTTGAGCGCATTCGTCTCGCTGCCTAACACGCTAGCGCCCTGATTGCCATCGTTGACATAGACTGTCTGGCCCCAGCGGGCGGTAACCACGCCTCGAATTCGAACCAGATGATCCGGTGTGTCGCCAGGAATATACTCGAAGACGGTTCTTACCGGCCTTAATGGAAGGGAAAAGGGATCGGCGGGCGCGGGCTGGAGAATCTGAACGTTGTCCGAGCTGGGCGAGTAGACGCTGATTGAGATGAGCTGGCGCCGCTGATTGAAGACCGGACCCGCACTGCCGCTAACCCGCACCCGGGCGTTGATGAGCCCTCCATATTCCTTCTTGCCGGGCGGAGTCATCACTTCCACCTGCAATCGTCCTGACGCGATCTCCATGTCCAGCATCGACTCTCTTTGCTTGACCGACCGCACCGTGCCCTCGAAGGAAATCCACTGCCCGTCCTCTACGCCGGTGGACAGGCGATCCAGGCTGACCGGCCTTGCAGGCGGAATCGGCTCTTCCCCCAGAACCCGCAAGGAAGCCTGGTCGACGATCGGGGCATAATCGCCCGGACCGGTGACCCCCACTATATCGAGGAATACCCCTGGATGAATTGCAGCGGTCAATGGGACGTGATTCTTGGTCTGAACATAAACGCCTGTTGCTCCGTCATTGACGAAAAAACCGTACCAATCGGCAAAACAAACGACGCAAACCGCCCGTAGATGCACGGGATATTGCTGCCTGGACTGGGCGCTTGTAAGGTCGTGAACGGCCTTGGCGGTGGTCAGCGTGGGCAAGCCGGCTGGAGTTGCCAGCTTCCCGGCATGACCATCCTGGGCGGCGGAAGCCGCCGGGCCGAGCAGCAGCAGGAGGGCGGCAGGGATCAGCGCAAGTCCAGCCTTTCGGTGCAGGATCTGCGTCCCCCGAGCTATTGAAGGCAACTCGAACTCGACGATTTCATCTGCCATCTCGCAACACTCTCGATACCCGAACCGCTCCAGCCTATGCCCCGCCCCAGGGTGCGGCCAGGCATCTGCCCATGTAGCCGGCGCACAGCGCAACCACCAAAAAATGAACCACCAACAGGATTGGCTGCGCCACAGGAGAGGGGCGAAGGCTGGCGTTCAGAAGGCGGACCTTTGTTTGCTTCTACCCGCGGAGGCGGGCCGAGTCATTCCCCGATTGCGCCTCGCTCCGCGCTCATCGGCGGCGCCTGAGGTCCAGACTCTCAAAACGAGTTTTCTCCTCCTTGTTGCCGAGCCGCCTCTCGAAGCCGGCTCCATGCAGCCTTATCGGCAGATGGGAAGCAAGACACTATCATAACGCCGCGATTGCATCGCGAACCGGAAAGCAGCGATCCAAGGCCTGATTGGCGAGATCGCATTGCAGGCGGAACGGCGGCGCATTCCGCTCCGGCACTGGACCGTTCGCGGGAATCCTCGCGTCTGCGGAGTTGCGGGAATCCCAAAGCCGCAGGGCTAGGATTCTGCGCGCTGAGCGATCGCCGTCGGACGCGGGGCGCCTGCCGGCAGGACGAGAATTTGCGGCGCGCGGCGAGCGAGATCGAATTTCGCCAAGTCGGCTTGCATCTGCTGGTCATGGCCGAACGATGCCAGCGTGGCGGCGAGGATGGATGCGGCGGCACCATCGGCAAGAGAACAGATGCGGTAATGCATCCATTTGCCCTCGCGCCGGGCGCCGACGATTCCCGCCTTGCGCAGGTAGGCGAGATGGCGGGAGATCTTGGGCTGCCCCTGACCGAGGATTTCGACGAAGTAGCAAACGCAGACCTCCCGGCCGGCCATCAGGTTGAGCAGCCGCAGGCGGGTGGTGTCGGCCAGCGCCGCGAAGAGAGTGGCGAGATTGACCGGTTTGGAGGAGCAGCCCATGAAGATATTGTATATGCCTTGACAAATATGAGCACTCTTAATATATTTGCTAAAGCGAATGTGAGGCGCGTTCTATGGAGAGTATGACGGACACGAAAGCACTGGTGCAGGAGAAGTATGGCGCGGCGGCGCGCGAGGTGCGGAAGAGCGGCTCGGTGGCATGCGGCGATCCGGCGCTACGCTGTTGCGACCCGATCACGACCAACCTCTACGACGAGGCGGAGAAGAGCGGGCTGCCGCCGAACGCCGTGCTGGCCTCGCTGGGCTGCGGCAATCCGACGGCGCTGATTGAGTTGAAGCCCGGAGAGACGGTGCTGGACCTTGGCTCCGGCGGCGGTATCGACGTGCTGCTTTCGGCCCGGCGAGTGGGGCCAACGGGCAAGGCGTACGGGCTGGATATGACCGACGACATGCTGGCGCTGGCGCGGGAGAATCAGCGACTGGCGGGGGTTGAGAACGTCGAGTTTTTGAAGGGCGAGATCGAGAATATTCCCCTGCCCGGCGCCTCGGTGGACGTGGTGATCTCGAACTGCGTCATCAATCTCTCCGCGGACAAGAGCCAGGTGCTGCGGGAGGCGTTTCGCGTGCTCAAGCCGGGCGGGCGATTTGCCGTCTCCGACGTGGTGGTGCGCGGCGAGGTCCAAGAGCAGGTGCGCACAAACATGCTGCTGTGGGTGGGCTGCATCGCCGGCGCGCTGGAGGAGCGGGAGTATGCGGCCAAGCTGTCCGAGGCCGGCTTCAGCGGGATCTCCATTCAGCCGACGCGCGTGTATTCGATCGAGGATGCGCGGAGTTTTCTTGTCGAGACGGGCCTCGATGTAGATGCAATCGCGCCGCTGGTCAAGGGCAGGTTCATGAGCGCCTTTATCCGGGCGACGAAGCCAGGCGGTGAATGCTGCGCGCCGGGATGCTGCGGCAGCTGATCTGGCCACAATTGGACGCAGCCGCGAGGCCCACCCAGTTCTCTGTTAATCATCACAGGAGAGATCCATCGGAGAGTCCGAATTGGAGGAGATTGTGCAAAGGCCATACAACATCCTCGTACTTTGTACCGGCAACTCGGCGCGCAGCATCATTGGCGAAGCGCTCTTCAACATACTGGGCGCGGACCGCTTCAAAGCTTACAGCGCGGGCAGCCATCCCACGGGGCAGGTGAATCCCTTCGCCATCGAGCAGGTGCAGCGATTGGGTTATCCGGTGGAGGAGCTGCGCAGCAAGAGCTGGGACGAATTTGCCGCTTCCGGCGCGCCGGAAATGGCCTTCGTGATCACTGTCTGCGACAAAGCGGCGGGCGAGATGTGTCCGTTTTGGCCGGGGCAGCCGGTGACTGCGCACTGGGGTTTTCCGGACCCGGCGGCGGTGGAAGGCAGCGATGAAGTGAAACGCGCGGCCTTCACGCAGACCCTTCATCAGATGCGCAATCGCGTGCAGCTCTTCCTCAGCCTGCCCTTGGAAACACTGGACCGGATGGCGATCGAAAAAAGCGTGCGTGCGATCGGGCGGGAGCCGCTATGAGTTCCGCCCGGCCGCTGGTATCGGAGGGGTTGGGGACCGCGTTTCTGCTGGCTGTTGTCGCTGGATCGGGGATCATGGCCGAGCGCCTGGCTGGTGGCAATGCTGCCCTGGCGCTGCTGGCCAATGCGCTGGCGACGGGAGCAGGGCTGACCGCGCTGATTCTGGCATTTGGTTCCGTTTCCGGAGCGCACTTCAATCCTGTGGTCACACTCGCGGAAGCGATTGAACACCGAATGAGTCGGCGGTTAGCTTTTGCCTACGTTCTTGCTCAAACCTGTGGGGCAGTTGCTGGCGTGGCTGTAGCGCACACTATGTTCGGCGAGCAAGTTTTCTCGTTTTCATCGCACATTCGCACAGGCTGGCCCCAGTGGTGGAGCGAGCTTGTTGCTACTGCCGGACTTCTGCTGGTCATTCGAGGCACCTCCCGGAATTGGCCTGCAGCCACGCCGTTCGCCGTTGGCGCATACATCACCTCGGCCTATTGGTTCACGGCTTCGACCTCGTTTGCCAACCCCGCGGTTACGCTGGCGCGGACCCTGACGGCAAGCTTTTCGGGAATCCGTCCTGTGGATGCGCCAGGGTTCATTGCGGCGGAGCTTCTGGGAGCAGTGATGGCAACGTTGTTGGGCCGTTGGCTGTTTCGTCCGGCGCCTGCAGTAACCTAAAAACGGGGACGATCCTCGATGACACGCTCCGCGCTCTGGCTGGAGTTTCTGGTGCTGTTTGTAGGCTTGCCGCTGGCGTACCGGTACGCGCCGGTGAAGATTCCGGCCTTGCCCTTGCTGTGGGTGGTGGCAGGATATGCGGGCTGGCGGTTGCTCGCCGATCCGCTCTTCGACCGCGCCCGGCTGTGGAACTTTGCCCAGTTGCCCGGCCGGCTGGGTGCGATTCTGGGTATCTTCGCCCTGGTGGCTTTCGCACTCTGACTGGGGGTGCGGCGGTTTGCGCCCGATCTGGAGTGGAGCTTTGTGCGTCAGCATCCGGGGTTCTGGGCGGTGGTGATGGTGGCCTACCCGGTGGTCTCGGTCTATCCCCAGGGGCTGCTCTACCGGGCCTTTTTCTTCGATCGGTATGCGGCGCTGTTTCCTGGCAAGTGGGCGACGATCTTGGCCAGCGCCGCGGCCTTTGCGTTCTTGCACATCATCTTCCGCAACTGGCTGGCCGTGGCGCTCACCTTTGCCGGCGGGCTGCTGTTCGCCGCCCGCTATGCGGATACCGGCTCGCTGGCGGCTTCGAGCTTCGAGCACGCCCTCTACGGCTGCTGGCTGTTTACGGTCGGGCTGGGGCAGTTTTTCTATCACGGAACGATTAGCACTCTGGGCTCGGCGATACGGCGATAGGAATTCGTCCGCTCAGCGCATAGGTTTTTTTCTTGTTGACAAATAATACGGCGCGTACTATAGTACGAAACGTACTATGAGAATCACCTCCAGCCTCGAATTCGCTCTCGCCGGGCTGCTCAAGCAGAAGTCGCAGTCTGGATACGACCTGCGCAAGACCTTTGCCAAGACCGCCATGCGCCATTTCAGCGACAGTCCGGGGTCGATCTACCCGGCGCTGCGCCGCCTGCATGCGCGCGGATGGATCGCTGCCGACGCGAAGCCTTTGAGCCACCCCGAAGACCCGCGCCGGCGGCAGGTCTTTCATTTGACCGCCCAGGGAGAGTCCTCGCTCGTCGCTTGGCTGGAGCTTCCGGTGACCCGCGAGGACGTCATCTGGCGGCTCGACGAGCTGATGCTGCGCTTTGCTTTCATGGATGGAAACGTCCCCCGCTCCACAGCCCTGCGCTTTCTCGGCCAATTTGAGCAGGTGCTTGCCGCCTATGCCGGGGAGCTGCGCGCCGACTTCGAGCGCTCCAGCTTCCAAATGCCACTAAATACCGGCCTGCTTGCCTTTCAATCGGGGGTTGAGGGGTTTGAGGCCCAACTTGCCTGGGCGCGCCAAGCCCGCGCCCGGCTTATGGAGGATTCGCAATGAAAACCATTCTTAAACTGGTCGCCTGCTGGGCGGCCTTCGGCCTCGCCATGATAGGCGCCGGAACTCTCGTTCACTTTCTGCGCCTGCGGATGATTCTTCCGCCGAACATGGATACCGGTCCTATGCATTTCCTTACGGTCCTCGGGGCAGGAGGATTGCTGGTGCTGGGCCTCTGGCCGCTGGCGCGGGGGCTGGCAGGCTCCAGCGCGGCGCGGGCCGCCGTGCTGGGCATCTTCCTGCTTCTCGCCTTCGGGGTCAACACCATCCTGGACGGCGCCATCTTCACTAGTTATTTCCTGGGCGCCATCCCCGCGCACACGCTTATCTATGCCATGCAGTCGCTGTTTCTGGCCGGCGCGCTTGGCTTCTGCTTTGGCCAAACGGGGCAGCCGGCGGGATTCCCTCGCCGCGGATGGCCGGCCTGGGCGGGCCGCGGGCTGATTGCCTGGCTCGCCTGGCCATTTATCTACTTCTTCTTCGGCACGTGCGTCGCGCCCATCGTCGTCCCGTATTACCAGAACGGATCGGTCGCGGGGCTTCATATTCCGCCCATGAGCACGATATTTGCCATGCAACTGCTCCGCAGCGTACTTTTCTTAGCCTCGTCGCTGCCGCTGATTGCGCTCTGGAAGGGCTCGCGCCGCAGTCTCTGGCTGGCGCTTGGCCTGGCCCACGCCGTCACGGTAGGGCTATACGGGCTGGTGGCGGGGACGTTCCTGCCCGCAGTTCTTCGCATTGCGCACAGCGTGGAGATCACGTGCGATTCCTTCGCTTATGCCGGATTGCTGGTGCTGCTGTTCAGCGCGCCGGCCGCCGCCGCGGCAATTCCCGCGGCAAGCCGCCAGGAACCGCAACTGCGGGCGTTATAAGGCTGGAGCATTTTTTCGCAAATTGCGTAGACCGGAATTCTGTCGGTATCCCACCCATGCCGCTGAAAAACGCGGGATGGATGGGGCACGAAAGTCTGCAGTAAAAGCAAAATGCTATAGCTCGGGAAATGCGAAATGGGCCGGAAGACTCGCACTGCGGAATCCTCCGGCCCGCGAACTCCCGACGAATTAGAACTTCACCGAAGCGGCGCGGGGCGAGATGCCGCTGAGTTCGGCGGCTTTGGACTCGGCGTAAGCGGCGGCGCCCAGCAGCGCGGCGCGGCTCTCCAGGATAATGCGCACCGGCATGTTGATGAGCAGCTGGCTCATCCGGCCCTTGTCGGCGAAGGCCTTCATGAAGGCGCCGTCCTTGAGCTTCTCGATGATGCGAGGCGCAATGCCGCCGCCCACGTAGAGGCCGCCTGCCGACAGAATCTTGAGGGCCAAGTTGCCGGCCTCGGCGCCATAGGCGGAGACAAACATATCCATCGCCTTGACGCAGATTTCGCTCTTGGCGGCCAGCGCCAGCTCGGTGATTACGGCGTTGGGGTCTTCGGCGGCGATGCGCCCGGCCAGCCAGGCCGGCTCGTCCATGCCGCGCACCTCGCGCAGGAACTCGTAGATATTGGTCAGGCCCATGCCGCTGACGACTCGCTCAAAGCTGATGCGTCCGTCGTATTTCTGCTTGAGAAAACGCAGCAGATCGATCTCGTCCTCGTTGCGCGGCGCGTAATCGGCATGGCCGCCTTCGGAAGGATAGGGAGTATGACTGCGGCCGTTCCAGACCAGGAAGCACTCGCCAAGGCCGGTTCCGGCGGCGAGCAGGGCGCGGTTGCCTATCTGGCTGGGGTCGCCCTCGTTGAGGGTGTAAATTTGGCCGTCGGCCAGCTCGGCCACGCCGTATCCGTTGGCCTCCAGATCGTTGATCAAGAAGACGTGCTGAATGCCGAGGCTGGCCGAAAGCTCGCGGCTGTCCAGCGTCCAAGGCAGATTAGTAAGCCGCAAGCGGCCGTCGCGCACCGGTCCCGGCACGCCGAAACAGGCCGCTGTCACCTTTTCCGAGCCCAAAAACTCCTTTACGATCGTTTCCAGCCCGGAGTAATCCCTGGCCCGATAGATCTTATCGCGGTTATATGTAAGCTTGCCATTGGTAAATTCATACAGCGCCAGATCGACCTTGGTGCCGCCAACATCGCCAGCCAGAATCATCGTTCCCTCTCCAGAAATCCGCATCCCTCCGCGTCTGTCGCGGGTAAAAGCGCAGCTGCCGCCTTGTCCAGGATCAATGTCAGTATACCGCTTGAGGGCCAAATCAGCTGGCTTGGCAGCCGCTCGGGATCGCTGGGCCCGGTGAGAACCTCGCTCAGGATCGCGGCCTTGTCAACCCCCGCAACGAGGAAGAAGACCGAGCTGGCGCGGTTGATGACCGGCCAGGTGAGGGTAATGCGCCAGGCGTCCTTCTGGGGCACACGGTTGGCCGCCACCAGCCGGTCCGTCTCGTGGAGGGCCTGGGTGCGCGGAAAGAGCGAAGCGGTGTGGCCGTCGGAGCCCATGCCCAGGGCGATGAGGTCGAAGCGGGGAAGCTCAGCGCCTTCCAGGCGGAAGCTGGATCGCAACTCCGACTCGTAGCGAGCGGCGGCTGCCTCGGGGTCGAGTTCGCCCTCGATGCGGTGAATCTGGCCGGGTTGGAGCGGCACGCGATCGAGAAGGGCTTCACGGGTCATGCCGTAGTTGCTGTCGGCGTCGCCGGGTGGAACGGCCCGTTCGTCCACCCAGTAGAGGTCGAGCTTATCCCAGGGCATGCGGGCGCGCCACGGCTGGCTCGGGTCGGCCAGCAGCACAAAGGCGGCCTTGGGCGTGGAGCCTCCGCTGATGGCGATGCGCGCGCGTCCCCGTCCGTCCGCCGCTTCGCCCACCATCTCGACCAGATACTGCGCCGCGCGGCGAGCCAGCGCCTCCGCATTGGGCTCGACATAGTACTTGATCTGCAACTTCCTGCCAGAGCGCATGGGGAGGCCTCTTATCTACAGGGTACACGCGAGAGCTCTCCGCGGACGCAGGCTACGCTTTTCGCCGCCCTTTTCCTGCGGGAAAATTCAAGGGCGCAGACAGCTTTTCATATAAAACGAAGAGGAATTCAACCCGCTGTCGGTCGCTTTCGAAGGGTTGGGGCCGGTAGCAGAGGTCAACTGCCCGGTCCAGCGCTGCATGGGTTTTGAGCAAAACAGGCGGCATAGCCATTGGGTCATACAGGTCTGCCAGCGTGGAGTCCTGGAACTCCTTTCGAGCGTCCAGAACCTTTTGCGCGGCGGATTCAACCGCCGAATGTTGCTTCGTCGTTGGCAGCTCGGGCCATGGATAGTTGTTGTAGACAAGCATGGCGGAGTATCGAAAGTCCGACTTCAATCGTCCGCAAACCTGACGAACCCAAGCCATATGCATGGCAGAGGACAGAACGCCAAAATGGTAAAGCGTTGCATCAGGTACGCAGAGGCAACTGTCGCTGACAATATATCTCGGCGTGAAATAACTCATGGGAATGTGTCTGCGCGTTTCCGAACTGTGACGCGGCACCAGGACGTATTTGGTAGTAGGCTGCCTATTCTCCCCAAATATCGACGGTTGCCCAGCCAGCTTAACCGTCGTTTCCCGCTTGCTGGCTTCGCGATAGGCACGAACCTCCCTTACGCGACGATAGACCTCGGGAATTCCACGGATTGTTTGCGGCGAGACTCCATCGAGCCAGAGGCACCAGCGGCTTCTTCCATTCAGGTATTCGTCCGCGCTCAGAAGGGGCCGGATCAGCGGACGCGCTTCCGGCGCCTCGCTCAACAATCGGTTCTTGTCCTCGTCGGTGAGGAGCAGATTGCCGTCGTCGTTCGGCATACTCCCAAACCGCATCTCCGGAACGTCGCTCACCGGATTACTGCGCGTCTGCAAGGCCCTGTCGTTTCCTTCTATGAGGTAAGGGCTGATATTAGCAGGCTGGCTCACCAGCACATTCCCGCCCTTTCCTTCATATTCGTATATCCGCTTTTCGCGAATATCGAAGGCCCCAAACCCAATAATCACCACATGAACGTGTGCCTTGCCACGCGCCTCACTTTCCCATGCAAAAGTTCGATGGGCGAAATGTATCTTCAACCCAAATTGGCGAAACAATATTGACCAAAGAACGCCCGGCTGCTCGCCTTGGGTGATGGAGTTTGTCGAAACAAAGCCTACCGCGATCTTTGTCCCGCGGATGTATTGTGCCGCACGCAGATACCAACAACACACGTAGTCAAGGACGCCTGTTCCGTTGATCGTCCCGAATACGATCTGCATATCGGCCTGTTGCTCCGCGTTTCTCGCTTTCTTGCCGACGAAGGGGGGATTGCCGAGGAC
>JBEKDH010000060.1:0-21724 GCA_050014455.1 Occallatibacter sp. | reverse complement strand
GCAGTTGTGACGAGTGGCATACGGGGCCTTGTTTGGATTTCGGTTTTTCGGAACCCTACTACTGGGAAGAAGAGGTCGAGACTGCAACTCGCTGGACGATTCTTCCATCGGGAAGCATTGAGAAGACGAGTGCAACCTTTCTTGACGAAGACCTCTGCGCCATCAATGACGAATTCTTCTTTGTTCGCGGCATTATCCACCTACCCATTATTGGCACGGCTGAGACCTTCCGTTGGGGCGTGTGGGGTTCGCTTAGTCGAGAGAATTTTGAAACGGTGTTAAGAAGGCACGATGATCCAAAGCGTGTGGAGCTTCCGCCGATGTTCTCCTGGCTAAGCACACAGATTCCTGATTATCCAGATACGCTTGGCCTGAAGATGTATGCGCATATCGAAGAAATTGGATCGCGACCGCATTTCCGGCTGGCACCGGCGGATCACCCTCTCGCGCACGAGTATTACCACGGTATTACCCCAGAACGCATCAAAGAGATCATGCTCCGCCCCCTTCCCGCAAGCCAGCAGTAGAACTAGTCAATTTCGGGTGTTTCTATAGATATGGGACGAAATGCCGCGAAAAGTGCGGCGTAATGTCCTCATGAGCCAAGCCGCCGCCGCTCCTCCCGTTTCTCCGCCTCCCTTCACCTACGATTGGCGGGAGATCGAGCGCGGCCTGCCGCTCTCGACGCTGGAAGAGTTCTCCGCCTACTCCGGCATCGCCGTCAAGGATCTGCTGGAGGTGGTGATTCCCGCTCGCACGCTCAAGCATCGCCGCCAGCGGCACGAGCCGTTCAACCCGGATGAATCCGACAGGCTGGCCCGCGTCGCGCGGCTCTATGAACTCGCCGTCAAGGTATTCGGCGATCCGGAGAAGGCGAAGCGATGGCTGACCAAGCCCAAGCTTCGCTTCGATGAGCGTACGCCTCTCTCCATGATGCGCACGGGTTTGGGCGGTCAAGGCGTGGAAGAGATGCTCTACCAGATCGATGAGGGTGCTTTCGCTTGAAGACCCTGTGGCCCATCAGCAATTACATCGATCTGGGCGGCTGGGGCGGGAGGAAGTTCTCCTCGTGTTGGACCAGTCTGGGCCGTCGTGTGGTCTACTTTGCCGAGTCGCCAACGGCTGCACTTGTTGAAACACTCGTGCATCTTGAAGTGGAGAGCGAAGACACCCCGGATTTCTACACCCTGCTCAAGATCGCCGTTCCCGATGACCTCGCCATTCAGCCGCTCGATCCGCCCGCCGGGAGCGAATGGAAGCAAAACCTGAAATTGACCCGGCGCATCGGCGATGTATGGCTTGCCTCCCTGAAAACGCCTCTTGCTCGCATCCCCTCGGCAATTGCGCCCCGCACCTGGAACTACCTCCTGAATCCCGCACATCCGGACGCAAAACAGGTGCAGGTCGCCGAGGTCATCAAGGAGCGCTTCGACAACCGGCTGTTCCGTTTCGGCGCGCGGTAAAGGGTTGTGCGGGTTTAGAAAGTGCTGGTCTGCGAGCTACTTCGTTCCGTCCCTACGGGACTGAGAGCTGATTGGACGATGCTGACCCAGGACTGCGCCCGGCTTGTCCTGGGCTAATTTCCTTCACTCCCTCCGGGAGTGGCGAACCCCTCATGGCGCAGGGCCGCCCATTCATGGTAATCTCACCTTAGACACTTGAGAGTGGACCTGAGAAGACAAGAGGAGTAACACACGCCGTGCTGGCGACTGCCAAGAAAACAACCCTGATTGAAAGCTTCCGCACCCACGAGAAGGACACCGGTTCGCCGGAGGTCCAGATTGCGATTCTGAGTGCGCGTGTTGCCGAACTGACCGAGCACTTCAAGACGCACAAGAAGGATCACGCCTCCCGGCGTGGATTGTTGCAGCTGGTCAGCAAGCGCCGCCGTCTGCTGGATTACCTGAAGACGCACGATACCGATCGCTACCGCGACGTGATCGGCAAACTCGGTATCCGCAAATAGCCAGAAAGCAAACCTTGAATCCAACGTTGCCCCGGAAGCGCCCAGACCGGTTTTTGGTCACGGCCCCCGTTCCACCCAGGACCTGGGGTCATGGTGTACCTGGCGAATCGAACCCGCTGCCAGGGATTGCGCACAGCCATCGGCTGAGCGCGGCCCCGGCAACCCAGACCCGCCTGCAGGCCGGGAGAATCCGCTCCCCGCGCAATCCCCACTCTTTTGCGCGCCGCCCGCAGCGTGTCAGTTCCTTCGCCGGTGTTCCCGCCCCAGCGGTGTCTTCCCCCCACAAGCTTCCCAAGCGAACAAAAATGAAACGAGGACTCTATGTCTAAGCATGAAGTAGCCGTCGAGCTAGCTGGCGGCAAGCGAATGGTCTTTGAGACCGGCCGCATGGCCAAGCAAGCCTCTGGCGCCGCTCTGGTGACCACCGGCGAAACCGTTGTTCTGGCCACCGCGGTGGCCTCCCCCGACGCCAGGGAGGGTATCGACTTCTTCCCCCTCACCGTCGACTACCGCGAATACACCTACGCCGGCGGGCGCATCCCCGGCGGCTTCATCAAGCGCGAAGGCCGCCCCAGCGAGAAGGAAGTTCTCACCTGCCGCCAGATCGACCGTCCCATCCGTCCGCTCTTCCCTGACGGCTTCCGCAACGAGACCCAGGTCATTGCCCTGGTCTTTTCCGCCGACAAGGAGAACGACCCCGACGTGATCGGCATCAACGCCGCCGCTTGCGCCCTGGCTCTCTCCGACATTCCCTTCAGCGCCACCGTTGGCGCAGTCAGGGTGGGCCGCGTGGAGGGCGAGTTCGTCATCAATCCCACCTACTCCGAGCGCGCCGCCACCACCGTCAACATCATGGTTGTCGGCCACAAGGACGGCATCGTGATGATCGAGTCGGGTGCCAAGGAAGAGTCGGAAGAGACCATCCTGGCCGCCATCGAGTTTGGCCACGCCGAGATCAAGAAGATCGTCGCCGCCATCGACGAGCTGGCCGCCCTGGCCGGTAAGCCCAAGCGGGCCTTTATCGCGCCGGTCTTCGACCAGGCCTTCTACGACGAGTTGAAAGCCAGGGTTGGCGATCGCCTCAAGGATGCCCTGGACACCCATACGCACGGCAAGACGGAAAGCTACGCCCTCATCAAGCAGATTAAGGACGAGCTGGCCGCCGCGCTGCCCGCCGACCAGCCCGATGCCAAGAAGAAGCTGGCTCATTACTACGAGCATCTGCGCGAGCGCATCTTCCGCGAGCAGGTCACCCATGAGCGCATCCGCCCCGATCGCCGCGGATTCGATGAGATTCGTCCGATCACCATCGAGACCAGCGTCCTGCCCCGCACGCACGGCTCGGCGCTCTTCACGCGTGGCGAAACCCAAGCTTTGGTCACGGCCACGCTGGGCACCACCGACGACGGCCAGCGCCTGGAGAGCTATGAGGGCGAGAAGAAGAAGCCCTTCATGCTCCACTACAACTTCCCGCCCTTCTGCGTGGGCGAGACGGGCCGCATGGGCGGCACGGGCCGTCGCGAGATCGGCCACGGAGCACTGGCCGAGCGCGCCATCACAGCGGTTCTGCCCAGCCCCGAGGAGTCGCCCTATACCATCCGCATCGTCAGCGACATTCTCGAATCCAACGGCTCTTCGTCGATGGCCACGGTCTGCGGCGCGAGCCTGGCGCTCTTCGACTCCGGCATCGCGCTCAAGGGCGCGGTGGCCGGAGTGGCCATGGGCTTGGTCAAGGAGGGCGACGACTACGCCATTCTTACCGACATCGCCGGCGCAGAAGACCACTACGGCGACATGGACTTCAAGGTGGCCGGCACCCGCAAGGGCATTACCGCCCTGCAGATGGACATCAAGATCGGCGGCCTGACTCGCCAGATTCTTGAGCAGGCTATGGAGCAGGCGCGCCGCGGCCGCCTCTTCCTGCTCGACAAGATGGACGCCGCCCTCGACGGACCGCGCACCGAGCGCTCGGCCTATGCCCCGCGCATCGAAACCCTGATGATTCCCACCGACAAGATTCGCGATCTCATCGGAAAGGGCGGCGCAACCATCCGCGGCATCATCGAGCAGACCGGCGCCAAGATCGATGTGGACGATACCGGCCGCGTCAGCGTCGCTTCCTGCGACAGCGAGGGCCTGAAGAAGGCGCTCGAATTGATCGGCAACATCACCGCCGTGCCGGAGATCGGCAAGGTCTATCTGGGCAAAGTGGTTCGCCTGGCCGAGTTCGGCGCGTTTGTCGAGCTTTTCCCCGGCACCGATGGCCTGCTGCACATCTCGGAAATTGCGGAACATCGCGTAAAGGAAGTGAAGGACGAACTGCGCGAAGGCGATCAGGTCATGGTCAAGGTGCTGGCCATCGAGGGCAATCGCATCAAGCTCAGCCGCAAGGCGCTCATCCGGGAACAGAAGGCCAAGCTGGCTCCCTCGGCTCCCATTGAGACGGAGGAAGTGGCGATTGCGGCATCCGCGCCTGCATCCGCGCCCGCGGCGCCGGCCAAGCCCCGCCATGAATTTGACGAGCGGCAGCCGAAATCCAACCAGAGCACCATCCTCATCGAGGGCGGAGACGACTTCGACGAAGAGGGCGGCGAGGAGTTCGACGAAGAGAGCGAGCCGAACTTCAATCGCGTCGAGGGTGCGCCGGTTCCGGCCGGGCAGCCTGGTCAGCCGGCAGGCGGGGGCCGTCCTCCCATGAACAACAATCGCCGCCGCCGCCGCCGCCGGCCCGGTGGTCCTGGCGGTGGCCGCGGACCTGGAGGCGGTCAGGGTTGATCGCCGTAATGAAATCCCGTTAGAAGCCGAAGGCCCGGACGCCAACTCCGGGCCTTTCGTTTATGCCCGAATCGCCAGCCGCCCCTTGCCGCCGGGAGCAGGGGCCTTCAGGCCTTGGATGCCTCAGTTGTCTTCAAGAGCCCGAATGGGACAAAACGGCCTTTCGTTAGCCGGGAGCCCCTCGTTGCGATAGGGATCGTTTTCGGGGACTATAGCGAAATCAGAGTGACTGTACCCCGAAATCGCAGGGTCAAGTCGACGCGACCACCAGGGAGCGGCGACCCTGCGCGAAACTCGCCAGGGCACACCTACTCTGGTTTCGCTCTAATCGTGACCAGGGCCTTCGGAATTTCACTTGCTAGCAGTTGTCTCCTGCGCTATAGTCTTGAACAAAGTTCCAAGTGAGTTCAATTGTTCCTGGTGTTCCACCAGCTGGGGTGCGTCATGGGTTCAAAGCATTCCATTCTCATGGCCGGCTTCTTTCTTGGTGGTTTGATTTCTCTCACAGCGCAAGTTCCAGGGCGATCGAGCGCGCAAATCGTCGAGGGCAGGCTGCCTATTGTGTTTGAGCCTGCTCCACTTGGGCGCGACAGTTCAATTGCCATGATCGGACGGGCGGCTGGCGGAATAGTGGGGTTCCGGTCCGCGGCGATCAATATTTACACGGGCAAGGACTTCGGCGGCCTGGAAATCAGCTTCGATGGCGCTCAGCGAACGGCTCCGAAGGGTGTCGATCTCGAGCAGAGCCAGACCAATTACCTGCTCGGAAGCAATCCGAGCGCTATGGCGTACCCATATTTCGAATTATGCCAAGGTCGTCTATTCCGGTTTGTACAGAGGAGTTGACGCCGTATTTTATGGTAATGGCAATCATCTCGAGCACGACTTCATCGTGAAGCCCGGTGCGGATTACCGGCGGATCCGTGTGCATTTTCCCGCCAACTCCAGAGTGCAAATGGAGAAGGACGGCACGCTCACGATGACCGTCGCCGGAGGTTCACTACGAATGGAGGCGCCCTCCATCTATCAAGAAATCGACGGCAAAAGGCAGCAGCGGCACGGAGCATTCCGTGTGCGGGCAGACGGCGATATCGGTTTCACGGTGGCAAGCTACGATCCGCGTTTTGACTTGGTCATCGACCCGGTACTCGACTTCGCCACCTATTTATCGCCTCTGGGATCGGATGGACTTGCGATTGCCTCTGATACAAACGGCAACAGCTACGTGGCCGGGTATGGCACATTGGGATACCCGGTGACTGCCGGCGCATATGCCGGGTGCGCCACCTGCACTACGAATAATGTTGTCACCTTCATCAGCAAACTAAGTGCGGACGGCTCGAAGCTTCTCTATTCCACAGTGCTGGGCGGCAACAGCTTTGCGCAGCCGACGGGTATCGCGGTGGATGCGAATGGAAACGCTGTTGTTTCGGGTTGGACTGGCGCATCCGACTTTCCGACCAAGAACGGCCAGCCGATCGCCCCACCTAACAACGCGTATCTCGGGTTTCTGATATCGCTTTCGCCGGATGGCTCTTATCTGAATTATGGAACGATGCTCGGTAGTCCTCCGCTGGTTTCACCGGCAGCAATGACATACGCTTTGGCAATGACTCTCGACTCATCCGGGAACGCGTATGTAACCGGAATTACCGGCGACGGATTCTATACCACTCCTGGAGCCCTGAATCAGGCAGCCGTAGGTAACTCCCGCAATTCATTCGATGTCTATCTGGCCAAATTCAGCCCCGCCGGCGCCCTTGTCTATGGCGCCGTGCTGGGAACTGCCGACCCGCAAAACGGGGGTGGCGGACCGATCGGAGCCTCGGCAATCGCCGTCGATGCTTCCGGCGACGCATACGTCACGGGCCAGGCGGGCATACTGTGGCCGATTACGAGCGGCGCTTATCTAGGCCAGATTGCGGGGTCGGCGCCCTATGCAACTCCCTTCGTGATGAAGGTTGCGCCGGATGCGAAGAGCGTCATCTATTCCACGTATTTGAACTATGCCTACGCGATGAGTGGCATCTCGGTTCTGGCCAACGGAGATGTCTTTGTGGTGGGCAATGGCGCAGGGACGAGTTATCCGACGACCGCCAACGCATATGAGTCAAACAACGGATACGGTGGCCCGTTTCTGACAGAACTCAATGCGAGCGGATCGGCCCTCGTCTACTCGACGATGCTCTGCGAGGATTCCTGCGGCGTCAACGGAATGGCAGTCGACCCCAAGGGCAATATCTGGATAGCGTCGCAGACCAGTAACACGCAGTTTCCGCTCGCGATGCCGATGCAATCGATACTTCCATCCGGCCTTACCGGCCCTGGACCCGTTTCAGTTTTGAGTGAATTCGACCCCACCGGGCAAACCCTGGAGTTCTCGACTTTTCTTGGCGGCATGGCGCCGGGATACGCGAGCAGCGTGGCGATCGATCCTAATGCACGCGTGCACGTCTCGGGAGCCGCTGGATATGGAATGTACACAACAGCCGGCGTCTATGCGGGCTCGGTTCCAGCTCCGGGATCAGGGTACTCTACGTCCACATATGCCTACGTCAGCTTGGTCGATCCAACGGTGCCCGCGGCTGGCTTGTGCGTTAGTCCTAATACCGGGTTGGTCTTTTCTACACCAGTTGGCACTTCCGTCGAGAACAAGCTGACGATCACAAGCTGCGGAGCGGAGCCTTTATCGATTACCGATGCCTCCACTTCTTCGAGCGACTTCTCCGTTCCCGCGTCAGAGGATGGATGCCTTCAGAATCTGCCCGTCGGCCAAAGCTGCACGCAGTACGTGCGCTTTACGCCAACCGCCGCGGGCAGTGAATCGTCTACGCTGACCATCGCTTCAAATTCGCCCATTCCGGCGATGCTGCCTCTGACCGGATATGGGACGACCGCGCCGGTTGTGACCCTCTCAGCCAGTTCGCTCACATTTGGCCCCCAACTGGTTGGTACCGAATCAGCGCCTCAAACGATTACGCTCACGAACACAGGAAACGCCACGCTCAACGGGATCGGCTTCGGGATGTTCGCGTCCTACGAACCCATTTTTCCACTCACCTATACCTGCGGCCCGTCGTTCGCTCCCGGCGATTCTTGCACGTTCAGCGTTGCTTTCAAGCCCGCATCGGCAGGCACGACGACCACGACGCTGACGGTCGAAAACAACTCAGGCTTGCCGTTCCAGCAGGTGAGCCTATCGGGAACATCCCCGCAGTCGCCGTTCATGATCGGTACGCAAGCCAGTGGAAGCATGACCAGCACGGTCACGGCCGGCAGCACGGCGACTTATGCGCTGACGATCACTTCCGCCGGGGGGTATTCAGGCAACATCAATCTCTCATGCGGCGATCTTCCCGCCAACGCCTCGTGCACGTTCGTTCCCGCGAGCCTCGCGATTACAGGCGGCACTGCGGCGAATTTCACACTTTCGGTTTCCACCGAATCAATCCAAACCGGTGCTCTGGTGCCCACAAGCGGATTAGGTGTGGCGCTCGCTGGATTACTTTTCCTGATGCCTTTGGAACGGAATCGAAAACGTGCTGCAGCATTGATTTGCTTTGGAGCCCTTCTGCTCATCACGACTATCTCCGCGTGCGGCGGCGGTTCTTCGGGGGCAGCGGGGTCGCAAACGGCAAAGGTATCACCGGGAACGTATACAATCCAAGTGGTGGCTTCCGATGCCTCGGGAAACCAGATTACCCAGTCCGTAACGCTGATCGTTCAATAGCATGATCGCGGCTCGGTAGGAACTTTTTCGTGGGAGGTTGACCGTCTAGCCGGAAGTTACTGCTTCACTGACAGCTCCATGTGTCTAGGCGGTGGCTACAGGTTGGTAACGGCAAGTCGCCCAGCGTTCATCGATGCGGCGGGTAGCATGTGTTCCAGGGCCTCAACTCGGCGCCAGCATGACGGTTCCCCAGGGTCCGTCCGCCGTGGCGGAGGATTTGGGAGCCATCCTTCGCCGAAAACCTGCCTTGCCGCTCGTCGAAAGGGCCAACTCTTGCCGAAGATTTCATCCCCCCCCGGCGCACAATGGAAATGATCGACGGAGCGAGCCTTTGCTGACCCCTGATCCCTGACCCCTGATCTCTGTTCCCCGCACCCGTAACGGATTGGATAACCGTGATCGAGTTTTACCGGCTCCAGCCATCGCTCTCGGCTAGGATGAAGCAAATGGCTGCCAGTTTGTATATCGTCGTTGAAGGGGAAGACCCTGGATTTGACATCTTTGTGAACGGCCAGGCTCTGGCTCGCAACGAAGATGCCCTGGAGCGGTTGGCCGAGCGGCTCAACGTGAGGCCTCTGCTGGAGTTCTTCTCAGCCGATGAGAACTCCATGGCTCTGCTGCTGGAGCAGGGCGCGGCCAATCCCGATTGGGCGCGCCACCTGCCAGAGCCGCAATGGTTCGATGCCCCCGACGGTCTGCGGACGGTGAGAACCCTGATCGGGTTTCTGGCCGAATCGCCCACCGCCCTGGGCTCTGAAACCCCGCCGGTTCTGGCCGAATTGCGCGAGTATGAGCGCGTGCTGCACAAGACGGCCACGCGCGGATTGCACTGGCACGTGGCTGTGAGCTGGCGCTAGAGCATTTTCGGCCTGACTGTTTACGATTCAAATTGAGATCTGTGGTCTCCCACCCTTGAATCAAAAAGCGATTCAAGGATGGGGCACCCAGCACTTTGTTAACACTTGATCCGAAAATGCTCTAGAGGCGATCAGTCCGCGGACGGTTCGCCCTCCCTGGAACTGAAGACGTTGCCCATGCGCCTGATCTGCGCGCCCACGCCGCGGAGCTTCTCTTCGATGCGCTCGTAGCCGCGATCCATGTGATAGACGCGGTCGAGGATGGATTCTCCATCGGCCACCAGCGCGGCCAGCACCAGCGACGCGGAAGCGCGCAGGTCGGAGCACATGACGGCCGCGGCGGAGAGGCTGGATGGCCCGCGCACCGTGGCGCAGCTTCCGTCCACCTTGATATTGGCGCCCATCCGCGCCAGCTCCTGCACGTGCATGAAGCGATTCTCGAAGATGTTCTCCTTCACCGCGCTCACTCCCGCTGACTGCGTGGCCAGCGCCATGTACTGCGCCTGCATGTCGGTAGGGAAGCCGGGATACTCTTCGGTAGAGATGTCGGCTGCATGTAGCCGCCCGTCGGCGCGCACGCGAACCGTTTCGGAGTTGAGGATATCCACCCGTGCGCCGGCTTCCTCCAGCTTGGCCATCACCGCGCTCAGGTGCGCCGGATTGCAGTTGGCCACAATCAGGTCGCCGCGGGTGATGGCCCCCGCAATCAGAAAAGTTCCCGCCTCGATGCGGTCCGGATTGATGCGGTGGCGCGCGCCGTGGAGCCGCTCCACTCCCTGCACGCGAATCGTCGAGGTTCCCGCTCCCTTGATCCTGGCGCCCATGGCGGTCAGCAGGGCGGCGAGGTCGGCAACCTCCGGCTCCCGCGCGCAGTTCTCCATCAGGGTTTCGCCCTCGGCCAGCACGGCGGCCATCAGCAGATCCTCCGTGCCGGTGACGGTGATCCGGTCGAAGACCAGGTGCGCGCCTCTCAGCCGCTCAGCCCGCGCCTCCAGGTAGCCGTGCTCCTGGGTGATCGCGGCGCCCATCTTCTCCAGGCCCTTGATGTGCAGATCGATCGGCCTGCCGCCGATGGCGCACCCGCCTGGCATGGCCACCCGCGCCATTCCCGCGCGAGCCACCAGCGGGCCCAGCACCAGGGAGCTGGCCCGCATGGTCTTCACGATCTCGTACTTGGCTTCCGGCTCGGAGAGGGTACGGCAGCAGATGGTGGTGCGGTGCTGGGCGCGCCCGTAGCCCAGCTCGACCTCCGCGCCCATTGAAGTCAGCAAACGCCGCTGGGTCTCGATGTCGCGCACCTGGGGGATGTTCTCGAGCGTGACCACGTCCTCGGTGAGGATGGCAGCGGCCATGCAGGGCAGCGCCGAGTTCTTTGCGCCCGAAATGCGCACCGTGCCCACCAGCGGATTTCCGCCGCGAATGACAAACTTGTCCATGAATCCTCTGCGACTCCCCGACCTTCCAGTGTAAATCGAGGCGATGGATGGGGCAGGGAACTGAAAGACCCTTCGCCTGTGGTACGACAGCCCGCTTCGACCGGCTGCTGAAGAAGTTCGCATCGAAACACCCTGAGTTCAAAGATCGACATGCTGAGACGGCCACCATCTCAGACTGGTCGCTTGGCAGCCTGTAGCAGCAGCCGGTGAACGCCGACGGGCGGCTAGTCAAGCACGCTCGGTGCTACTGGCCGATGCTGGCCAAGGGCCACCTGACGAGAACCCGGTTCGCGGCGATGCTGCGGAATGCCGCGTTGTTGCTGGCTCCTGCAAACCGATCGGCTGGCGGGGCCGAGCAGAATCTCAACGGCAGGAACAGGGAGGAGGGATAAGTGTCGGAGAAAACGGCTTGGAGGGCCCTCCATGCGGCGTGGAAGGAGAGGATGGCGTGGAGCTGCCCCGCATTCCTGTCACAATCGCTGGTTTTTTCAATGGAGATGCTCTTTTGGCCTTGCAATCCACTCCGCGAGCGATACAATTCTTGGGAACCGGCGCTTAAAAGGGAGATTCCGGCTAAGAAGTGGAGAGGAAAGTGTGTCCGCTATGGGGAAAATGAGACATCGGCGAGGGACGGCGAAGTGGCTCGCGGCTAGCGTCTTCATCACATTCTTCACAGTTGGCGCTGTTTTCGCGCAAACGCAGGCCATGCGGGTCGCAATCCCGTATGAGTTTACTTTCGGCAAGAGGGTGCTTCCGGCCGGAACGTATACTTTCTCTGTGAATGGCTATGAAGTTATTGCGAAATCGTCCAGCAGCGATTGGTTTAGGCAGAACACTATCGCTCAGATCAGCGGGCCGAGCGATATTCTTGAAGCTGGCGCTCTTGTATTCGTCACAACGGGAGGTGGCCACATTCTCTCCGAAGTGTGGATACCCGGCACGGATGGACAACTTTTATACGCGGACCGGAAGGTCAATACCCGCGAGTTCTTGTTAGCATCCTACCTGGACCAGGCCCGCACCGTCTCTGGAAAGGCGGCCTACAATCAGACGTGCGGAAGATGTCATGGCGCGGACGGCAATGGGAATGAGAGTGCGGACAAATTCTTCGGCATCGCAATTCCCAGGCTCATCTCGGCCACGGTACAAAGCAAATCGGACGCGGAGTTGAGAGAACTCATCAATAAGGGCAGCGCCGTGATGCCTCCTGTCGAGATCGATGTGTCCGGGTTCCGTCATCGTCTCCCACCACAGGACGTGGATGCTGTTATTGCGTACGTGCGTACCTTGAAGAAGTAATCTGCCCAGTTGTAACTCCTGTCTACGAGGCTCCCCCAGATCCCTCAACCCGATCTCAACCGCCAATTCCAAGAAGAGAAGATTCAGCTGAGGGCTATAACTCCTGCGCATTGTCTTCGATGGCCAGGCGCACGTTGCCGTAGGACTTGGCCAGCCGGCGGACGGCTTCGGGCTTGTCTACCTTGGCCTTGAGCATCACCAGGGCCACAGGAACGCTGCGGCCGGCGCTTTTGATCGTCTGCACCGCGGTTTCGCGGTCGATTTTGCAGGCACACATGAGGATGCGGATGCCGCGTTCGACCAGCTTCGAGTTCTGCATGTGAACGTTCACCATCAGGTTCTCGTACACATAGCCCAGGCGGGTCATGGCGCCGGTGGTGATCATGTTCAGAATCATCTTCTGGGCGCTGCCGGCCTTCATGCGCGTGGAACCGGAGATCACCTCAGGGCCCACATCGGCAATGATGGCGATATCGGCGGCCGCGGCCAAAGGCGTGTCGTGGTTGCAGGTGACCGCCGCGGTATGCGCTCCGCGGGCGCGAGCATAGGCCACGGCGGCCACCACGTAGGGAGTGCGGCCCGAGGCGGAGACGCCCACCACAACATCCTTGCGCGTAGGGCGGCGGCGGGCGATATCCCGCTGGCCCAGCTCTTCGCTGTCCTCGTTGACCTCAACGGCAGAGGCCAGCGCTTTGGGTCCGCCGGCCATGATGTACTGCACTTGTCCGGGAGCAGAGGAGTAGGAGGGAGGGCACTCGGCGGAGTCGAGGGCAGCAATGCGACCGCTGGATCCGGCGCCGACGTAGATCAGCCGTCCGCCATCGCGCAGGCTGCGGGCAACCTGGTCGATGACCTGGGCAATCTCCACGATCGCCTTCTTGACCGCTCCGGGAACCTTTGCGTCCTCATGGTTGATGATGCGCGCAATCTCGTGCGCGGATTTGGTATCGAAGCCCTGAGATGCTTCGTTCTGGCTCTCGGTGGTCAGTTGCTGAAGCAGGGAGACCGGGTCTCTTTTGGAGTCATTGGCATGGGAGCCGGCTGGTTCCTGCAAAGTAGAACTGCTGAGCATCGCGTGTGTCCCCGATTTTTAATTGTATCTGGAAATCGGTCAACTGCCGACAGAATTCTCGATCGCCGCGATTGACACGGGTCGCCGCAACTCATTAAAACGATTAAGTAAATTGTCAAAGCGCTTCGCGAACGGCGTTGTGAAAGGCGGGCCTGACCTCGCGAATCAACTGGGCCGCCGCGGCGGACCGGTCGGGCCATGTGCGGTTAGAGAGCAGCGCAACGGCAACCCCGGCGTTGAGGTCGATCCACAGCGAACAGCCGCTGTAGCCCAGGTGGCCGATCGTGCACTTCGAGAAATACCGCCCCGAGGAAGAGGTTTCAGAGGGCGTATCCCAGCCGAGCGCGCGTGAGCTGCCCTCGGGGCCCTGCCGCTGGGCAAAGAGGCTGATCGTTGCCGGATCGAAAAGGCGGAGCTGGCCGGAATGCGAGCCGGCCTTGCCTCCGGCATGCAGAATTTCGCCTGCAAATCGAAGCAAATCCGGCACGTTGGAGAAGAGTCCGGCGTGGCCGGCGGCGCCTTTGAGCAGCCAGGCATTTTCGTCCTGAACTTCGCCCTGAATGCGGCGATGGCGCAGGGTGGCGTCCTCTTCCGTGGGAGGAATCGACGGCCGGGCGGCGGGCGGCGGGCAGAAGCACGTGGCGGCCATGCCAAGCGGCTGGAAGACCTCCCGGCGCAGCCAGGCGGGAAGCTGCTCGCGCGCACAAACCTCCAGCGCCTGGCCGAGCAGAATAAAGCCCGGATCGGAGTACTCGGTGTGTGTGCCAGGTTCGGCTTGAAGGGGCAACCTGAGGCAGGCGCGCAACAGCGCAAAGGGCGTGGCGGCGGTGCGAAAAAACTCCACGTAGCCCGGCAGCCCGGAGTTGTGCGCCAGCAGGTGGTGCAGCGTCACATGACGAGCGCGTTCCCCAGAGGCGCGGCCCACCACAAAGCCGGGCAAAAACTCGGCAAGAGGCGTATCGAGATTCAGCAGGCCGCGCTGGCAGAGCAGCATGGCTGCGGCGGTGGTGGCAACGACCTTGGTGAGACTGGCCACGTCATAGACGGTCTCGGCGGAAACGGCAGGCGAGCCTTCGTCATAGGCGAAGCTGCCCAACGCATCCTGGAGGACGATCTCTCCGCCCGCCAACACCCCAAAGGCGCAGCCGGGAAAGGCGCGGGCGGCGATTGCCTCACGCAGCACGCCGCGGGCGGCGGCGAATCGGCCGCCGGGGCCAGCAGCAAGAGCGGCAAGCAGGGTGGTTCCGGTTTCCATTGCTGTCTTGCATCGTAACGCGAATTGCGCGCCGGCGTGGGGGGCGTGGGATTTTTAGTATTTCTGGCGGCCAATCAGGCTATCCTTGGAGGCGGGCAATTCGTCTATCGCAATGAGAGTTTCAAGGGAGGGCTTCATGCGCTTGCTGCAAGGTCAGTTTGCGGCTGCGGTCGTGCTGGGT
The DNA here is from genome assembly GCA_050014455.1 of Occallatibacter sp. Classification (GTDB taxonomy): domain Bacteria; phylum Acidobacteriota; class Terriglobia; order Terriglobales; family Acidobacteriaceae; genus Telmatobacter. The sequence goes on along the minus strand of JBEKDH010000060.1, from coordinate 7,153 downwards.
TTCTTGTCTGCGGCTTCGGGGTTTGCGTCAGCTCAGGCTGCTGCCACTTCAGACGCTGTTCCGAGCGCGCCTGCGCAGCAACCCTCTTCTTCGCCATCTCCCACGGGCGCGCCTGCCAATGCGCCATCGGGGGCAACTTCTCAGCCCGGCCAGCCGGCTGGGCAGTCTCCTGCTCAGAGCGCGCCTTCGCTGGCGCCAGCCGCTTCGCCGCAGGGCGTGGTCCTCGATCCGGCAGAGGTCAAACGGGTGCTGGATGCAAAGGGCTGCCACCCCGACAACGAGCAGGATCCGATTTGGGATGAGAAGTTCCCGTGCCCTACCCCCGGCAAAGCTCCGGCTGCTGCCAGGGCAAAGAGGATCTACACCGTTCCAGCCGGCACCAAGGTTCTGCTGCAACTGCGCAGCGGCATCAACACCAGGAGCGCCAAACCCGGCGATGGCGTCTACCTGGCTTCGACCTTTCCCGTGCTTGTTGGGAACCGGGTGATGATTCCGGCCGGCGTTTATGTGCAGGGGGTGGTGGACCGCGTCGTCCGCGCCGGGCACGTGAAGGGCAGATCGCAGTTGGATATGCACTTCACTGAGATGATCTTCCCCAATGGCTCGGTTGTCGAGATTCCGGGCATTGTGAACGACCTTCCCGGTGCAAGAAAGCAGACGGTCAAGGACGACGGGGAGGGAACCATTGAACAGGAGGGCGACAAGGGACGCAATGCCGGCAAGGTGGCCGAGATCGCCATCCCAACCGGAGGCACGGTTGGATCGATAGGCGGGGCAGTCGACGGGCATCCCATTGCCGGAGGCCTGGCCGGCATCGGGGCTGGGATTGCTGCCGCTGGCCTGGCATCGCTCTTCACCCGTGGCGCCGACGTCAATATCGAGAGTGGAACACAGGTGGAGATGGTGCTGCAGCGGCCGCTGCTGTTGGAAGAAGCGAATCTGCGCGCCGAGCCGCTGGGCGACGCTCTGCCACTCGTTCCCTCAGCCAACCAACCCAAGCCTATGGAAAAGCCCAACCGAGCCCGCATCCTCTGCCCGCCTGGCGGCCTGGGCTGCGAGTGATATCGAGTAATCTAGAGGAGAGATGCAAACGGTTCCCGACGATTCTCCCTACCAAGCCTCCAGCCAGAGCGCCGCTCTTGAAGCGGACTCTGGCCAGCCGCAACCTGACCCAGCGCCCGCGCCGCCTCGCAGATATGGAGGCGTCGGCCTTTGGGTGCGCGATCTCGTCGTGGCCGCCGCTGCCTCGGTGCTGATCGTCGTCTTTCTATACCAGCCGGTGCGCGTTGAAGGCACCAGCATGTTGCCTCAGCTGGTAGATTCCGATCGCCTCTTCATCAACAAGTTCGTCTATCGCATCTCATCCATCGAGCGCGGCGACGTAGTCGTCTTCCACTACCCGCGCGACCCGGAGAAGAGCTATATCAAGCGCGTCATCGCCTTGCCCGGCGACCGCCTGCGCATCGATCAGGGGGTGGTCTGGCTGAACGGCAAGCCGCAAACCGAAGCCTACGTGCCGGAAGAGTATCGCGACAGCCGCTCCATGGCGGAGATGGTCATTCCCGAAGACAGTTTCTTTATGATGGGCGACCACCGCTCTATCTCCTCCGATAGCCGGGAGTTCGGCCCGGTGGAGCGCTCGTTGATCTACGGCAAGGCCGTCTTTGTCTACTGGCCGACTAGGGACGCGGGCGTGGTGCGGTAGCCGCCATGAGATACTGCCCGGAAATCCACCGGCCGGCACAAACCGACGCCTGTTAGAATCGATTGAATCCACTCCTCGGAGAGGCGATGCAGGCAATCTTAGCGCTCGAAGACGGGCGCATCTTCCGTGGCCACGGCTATGGGCACCCCGGTGAGTGCCGGGGCGAAGTCGTTTTCAATACTTCCCTTACCGGTTACCAGGAAATCGCAACCGATCCTTCCTATGCTGGGCAGATCGTCGTCCTCACCAACCCCCAGATCGGCAACTACGGCACCAACCGGGCGGACAACGAGTCGGCCAAGCCCTATATCGAGGGCCTGATCGTCCGCGAATTCTCGCCCATCAGCTCCAACTGGCGCTCCGAACAAGTGACCGACGAGTACATGGAGCGGTATTCCGTGCCGGTGCTGGCGGAGATCGATACCCGCGCATTGGTTCGCCACCTGCGCACTCACGGCGTAATGCGGGGAGTAATTTCGACTGCCGAGAGCAATGCTGATGTTCTGGTGGCCAAGGCCAATAGCATCCGCAAGATGGATGGTACCGACCTGGCGCGCGTCGTCTCGACCAAGTTTGCCTACGCGTTCGATGCCTCCGACAGCCGCAACCAGTCGGGCGAACCGCTCCTTCCCAGTGCGCTCATCCAAGACGCAAAACAGCAGAAGCTGCATGTAGTTGCTTACGATTTTGGCATCAAGCTAAACATTCTAAGAATGTTGACTCGCGATGGATGCCGGGTGACGGTGGTTCCTGCCGAGACCTCTGCCGATGACGTTCTGGACCTGAAGCCCGACGGTGTCTTTCTCTCCAACGGTCCCGGAGACCCCGAGCCGGTGGACTATGCTGTGCGCGCCATTCGCAAGTTTCTGGGCCGCGTGCCGGTCTTTGGAATCTGCCTGGGCCACCAGCTCACCGGGCTGGCACTGGGAGGACGCACCTACAAGCTCAAGTTCGGCCATCACGGCGGCAACCACCCGGTTCGCAACAACGTGACCGGCAAGGTGGAAATTACTGCTCACAATCACAACTTCGCAGTCGATCCCGATTCGATCAACGCCAACGAGGTGGAGTTGACCCACTTCGACCTGAACGACCAGACGCTCGAGGGCCTGCGCCACCGGACGCTGCCGCTCTTCAGCGTGCAGTACCACCCCGAAGCCGCCCCCGGCCCCCACGACTCCCACTACCTTTTCCACGACTTCCGGCGCATGATGGAGGAGTGGAAATCATGAGCGGACTCGCAGCGAGAAGGGAAAGGCCGGAACCAAAGGCGCTGGGTGCGTTCTATACCGAAGAATCCGCCGCAAACCGTCTTGTGGAATGGGCGATTCGAGATCGCAATGACACGGTACTTGATCCAAGCTGCGGTGACGGCGCCTTCTTAGCAGCTTCCTCCGCCAAATTAGTCAAGTTCGGTTCCTCCTCATTCCGATTGCATGGGGTTGACGTCTCCCCTGATGCGTTACGCGAATCTCGGCAAAGGGTGCCAAACGCCAGACTAATCCAGAGCGATTTCTTCGACCTTACTCCGCAATCTCTGCCCGCTTTCGACTGCATTGTCGGAAACCCTCCGTATATCCGCTACCAAATATTCAATGGCGACTCGACTTCTAAAGCGCATGTACGAGCTATGGAAGCGGGGGTTCAGATGCCTCGTCTAGCCTCCTCATGGGCGCCGTTCGTTGTGCATTCCGCCTGTTTCTTGCGCGCCGGCGGACGGCTTGCGATGGTGATGCCTTCGGAACTGGGCCACGCCATGTATGCCCGCGACGTATTGAAATTCCTGATTCAGCATTTCAGAAATGTCACGATTGAGATGTTCCGCGACAAGATATTTGGTGAACTCGGGCAGAGCACAGTGTTGTTGTATTGCGACAGCTACGGAGAGGCCTGCCGCGAGTTCACTGTTATCTCAGCGGACAACTTGCAAACTGAGGTGAGGGAGACAAGAGCCGTCGATCTCGGGGCAATTGAGAATGGAAGGTTCCGGCTGAGCCACTACCTTCTGCCGGGCGCAGTTTTATCACTTTACAATGCGCTCGCCGTGCATCCACGGGTAAGACGGCTCGGAGACGTTGCCGACGTTGGCATTGGGTATGTAACGGGCGCAAACGATTTCTTTCATTTGTCGGCTGACGAGCAGCGGCAATGGAAGATCGGCGACAAGTTCCTTCGACCTGCGGTAATGAACCTGCGCGATGTAGAAGGCATCGCATTCCGCCAAGATCAGTGGGCCGCCAGGCGAGAGGCCGGCGACAAGGTTCATCTCCTCGCACTTCCATCCATTGAAAAGGAGCTTCTGCCTGCTCCAATCCAGCGCTATCTGCATCAGGGCGAGATGGATGGCGTGGCGGATCGCTACAAGTGCAGAACGAGGAGATTCTGGTACGTTGTGCCCCATGTGCGGGTGGCAGATGCATTCTTGTCCTACATGTCGGGCGAAATGCCCCGGCTCGTCACGAATGCAGCGGGCCTGGTTGCTCCGAATACGGTTCATCTTGTGCGCTTCCTGATGGGCTGCGACGCGATTTCCTATGCGGCGTCATGGCGCAATTCGTTGACCAAGCTGAGTTGTGAAATGGAGGGTCATGCGCTAGGCGGCGGGCTCTTCAAGATCGAGCCCTCGGAAGCTGAGCGCGTTCTCGTGGTTGGCCCTAGCGCATCTCACGCCCAGATGCTTCTCAATCACTGTGATCGCGGCCTCAGGAACTCAAAGGAGCGAAATCTCGACTTGTTTGATCGTCATCTCTTGAGAAAAGAGATCGGGCTGACAGAAGCTGAGTGTCTCTCTCTGCGCGATGCTGCATCGAGGATGGAACAATGGCGAAAACACCGGTAACCCAGATCTCTGTAGCCACCTTGGAGCACGCATTGGGCGCTCTGTGCGGCGACGCAAAGACCCAGTCGGGCCAGCACATCAAGCATGTGCATGCTCATTGCTCGAGCCGGTTGGTTGTCGAGGGAGGTTTCCCGCCAGAATGGTTACATCCACGCCCGGCGCTGACATGCAGGTTTGGTCCCGACAACAGGTATGGCCTGGCCTTCTCGGCTGAGTCGGAAGACCGCGCCGAACAAAGTGTACTTGGAGGAATGAAGTATAAGAACCTCGATGTCACAGTGTTTCCTCCCGGAATCGGACCGGCGCTCGGAATCTCGGTCAAAAGTACTGGAAACGCATTTCGTAATCTCACGAATCGAATGGAAGAGGCGCCGGGCGATTGCGTAAATATCCACATGATGTATCCAGGCTTTGTCTTCGGATTCCTTCACCTGATCAAGTTCGGAAGAGCTGGCGATGGACTCAATGCCAATGATGCTTCATTCGATGCGCAGAACCGGCCACTCGACAGCATTGTCCGTTACCACAACGCGTTGTGTGCGCTGAATGGGCGCAGCACCATCACCGACCCGCCAATGCGATATGAATCCATCGCCCTTTTGGTTTATCGATGCCTGGATGGGAAGGTCGAAATATGGCCAAATTATCCCGCCTCAGATAGTCCGATTCACTATTCGAGGTTTTTCCAGCGACTTTACGACGCTTACGACCTGCGCTATGCGTACCCCGATGCGAAGGGCCAGAATCACCGCAAGTCATGGGCCGTCGGCGCAGGAATACTAGCGGACACTTTTGATGCCCGGACAGGGCATTCCTGGCACAGCCGTGTTACCCCAGACGAAGATCAGCCTAGCCAATAATATGCCACGCAGAAATGACATTCAGAAGATCTTGGTGATTGGCTCGGGGCCGATCGTGATTGGGCAGTCGGCGGAGTTCGATTACTCCGGGACGCAGGCCTGCAAGGCTCTCAAGCAGGAGGGCTACGAGGTGGTGCTGGTGAACTCGAACCCGGCCACCATCATGACCGATCCCGACCTGGCCGACCGCACCTACATTGAGCCGCTCACACGCGAGTACGTCGAGGAGATCATCCGAATTGAGGCGGAGATGCTTGCCAGTGGACAGACGGCCCCTCAGGGGCTAAAGCCCCCGGACATGGGGGGGACGGCGAACGGCACGGCTGAAGCCGTGCCCTTTCAAAGCGCCGGGGGAAAGCCGGGCAAGTTCGCGTTGCTTCCGACCGTAGGCGGCCAGACGGCGCTTAACCTGGCCGTCGATCTGGCCGATGCGGGCATCCTCGACCGCTACAACGTGGAGTTGATCGGCGCCAAGCTCGAGGCTATCAAGAAGGCCGAGGACCGGCTGCTCTTCAAGGATGCCATGCTGCGCATCGGTCTGGATGTTTGCAAGTCAGCGCTGGTCAACAACTTGCGCGACGGGCTGGATTATGCCGGCAAACTGGGCTTTCCGGTGCTCATCCGGCCCAGCTTTACGCTGGGCGGCACGGGCGGCGGCGTCGCCTACAACCGCGAGGAATTGATGGAGATTCTGGCGCGCGGGCTGGATCTCTCGCCGGTTCACGAGTGCCTGATCGAGGAAAGCGTGCTCGGCTGGAAGGAGTACGAGCTGGAGGTGATGCGCGACCTAGCGGACAACGTCATCATCGTCTGCTCGATCGAGAACTTCGACCCCATGGGTGTGCACACCGGTGACTCCATCACAGTGGCCCCGGCACAAACGCTCACCGACCGCGAGTACCAGAAGATGCGCGATGCCGCCATCGCCGTGATGCGCGAGATCGGCGTGGAGACCGGCGGCTCCAACGTGCAGTTTGCCATCAATCCCGTCGACGGCCGCATGACGGTGATCGAGATGAATCCGCGCGTTTCGCGTTCCTCGGCGCTGGCCTCCAAAGCCACCGGCTTTCCCATCGCCAAGATCGCCGCCAAGCTGGCTGTTGGCTACACCCTCGACGAGATCCCCAACGACATTACCCGCAAGACGCCGGCCTGCTTTGAGCCGACCATCGACTATGTGGTCGTCAAGATTCCCAAATGGCAGTTCGAGAAGTTTCCTGGTTCCGACGACACGCTGGGCCCGCAAATGAAGTCGGTGGGCGAGGTAATGGCCATCGGGCGCACCTTCAAGGAAGCCTTGATGAAGGCTTGGCGGGCTCTGGAGACCGGCAGGAAGACCGGCGCCGAGGTGCTGGATCCGCGCCGCCTGACGCAGATGCTGGTGACGCCGCGGCCGGAGAGGCTGGGCTACATTCGCTACGCCTTCGAGCGCGGCTTGAGCGTGCGCGAGGTTGCGCGGCTCACCGGCATGGACCCCTGGTTCCTGCATCAGATTCGCGAAATCACCCAAGCGCAGACGGCAATTGCGCAAACCACCCCAAAGGACATAACTGCGGAGCATCTACTCCGGCTGAAGCGCCTGGGCTTAAGCGACGAGCGCATCGCCACAGAGTGGAAGCTGGAAGGCCACGCCGGCACACAGCAGGTGAGGGAACTGCGGGAAGGGAAGGGAATCAAGCCCGTCTTCAAGCTGGTGGATACCTGCGCCGCCGAGTTCGAATCCATGACGCCGTACCTCTACTCGACCTA
>JBEKDH010000059.1:0-21939 GCA_050014455.1 Occallatibacter sp. | reverse complement strand
GCTTGGTGCGCTTCGACCCCGCGCTGTGCAGCGGCTGCGCCATCTGCAAGATGCGCTGCACCGCGCGCGCCATTGACTTCAAGAGCGGCAAGGGTACCTTCACCTGGAGCTACGATCCAGGCCAGTGCACCTTTTGCGGGCGCTGCGTGGATGGCTGCAAGGCCCATGCGTTGAGCCAGGACCCCGAATGCCCGCCCGTGTATGTGACCATCGGGGAGTTGAAGACCTCCTACACCGTCGCCCGCAAGCCGGCTCCCAAGCCAGCCCCGGCAGCCACATCGGCCGCCGCAAGCCCCGCGGCGAAGCCTTCCCCGGAAGGAGCACAATGAACGCGGTTGAAACGAAATCGGAAAAGAGCGTGCTTGACTCCTTGCCTGAGAAGCTGGGCATCGCCGATCCGTGGATTGAGATGGGCGGCGTGCGCTGGCTGAATCCCGGCGCATTAAGTGTGCGCGATCTGGCCAAGGGGATGAACGCCGTTGGGGCGCGTTTTGTCACCATTACTGCCGTTCAGTTGCCCGGCGAGCAAGGCATTCGCCTGGAGTATCACTGGGATCTCGATGGCCAACTGCTCGGCTTTCCCTATCAGCTTGCCGGCAACACGATTGAGAGCATCTACGACCTGTGCGAGGCCGTGGACTGGATTGAGCGCGAGATTCACGAAGGCTACGCCGTGGACTTTCTGGGACGCGAATACGAGCCGCTTCTTCTGCGCCGGGGAGACAAGCCGGGAGTGAACCTGCGCGAGGAGAAAGAATGAGCTACAAGATTCCCATGGGACCCTACCATCCGGCGCTGGAAGAACCCTACAAGCTGGACCTGATCTGCGAAGGCGAAACCGTCACCGACGCCGAGCTGCACATCGGCTTCAACTTTCGCGGCATCGAGCATCTGGCCGAAACGCGCAACTACATTCAGGTCATCGCGCTGATGGAGCGGGTGTGCGGAATCTGCTCGAACATCCACACGCTTACTCTCTGCCAAGCCATGGAGAAGCTGACCGGCCAGACGCCGCCGCCGCGCGCCCAGTACATTCGCGTGGTGATCGCGGAGCTGGAGCGGCTGCACTCGCACGTGCTCTGGGCGGGCATCGCGGCCAAGCTCATGGGCTTCAAGACCATGTTCATGACCTGCTTCGAGCTGCGCGAGAAGGTCATGGACGTGCTTCAGGCGATCTCCGGCAACCGCGTCAACTACTCGATGAACCGCATCGGCGGAGTGAATCGCGACATCGAAGATCCGCCCGCCATCCTGGCCATGATCGAGGCGCTGGAGCGCGAGATGGTGCGCACCGTCATTCCCATCTTCACCACCAGTACCACGGCCACTTCGCGCTGCGCCGGCATCGGCGTGCTCAACCATGAGAAGGCCATCTCCTGCGGCGTAGTGGGCCCTACAGCGCGCGCCTCCGGGCTGCCCCAGGATCTGCGCCGCTCCGCGCCTTACGCGGCTTACGCCGAGATGGAGTTCGACGTGCCGGTACAGCCGGACGGCGACGTGCGCGCCCGCTTGCTGGTGCGGGCGCTGGAGATCATGGAGAGCTGCAAGATTCTGCGCCAGGCGCTCACCAAGCTGCCGCCGGGCGAATTGAGCACGGGCGACGCCAAGGTCGTCTTTGCCACCGGAACTGCCACCAGCCGCGTGGAGGCCCCGCGAGGAGAGGTCATGTACAGCGTCTCGTGGAAAGAAGGATCGAGGAATCCCAGCCGCGTGCATGTGCGCACGCCCACCTTCGCCAACATGCCAGCCATCCGCTGGATGGTGAAGGGTGCACGGCTTGCGGACACGCCCCTGATCCAGGCATCCATCGATCCTTGTTACTCCTGCACCGACCGGTGATGCGGGATGCCGCGGGGCTGAGCTGCTCATCCGCCCAGCGCGAAGCTGCGCGCCGACTCCAGCAGCCGCGCCACCGATTCCTTTGAGCAGGATTCGGTATAGATGCGCATCAGCGGCTCAGTGCCACTCGCGCGCAGCAGCAGCCACGTCTCGGCGCCGTTGGGCTTGCAGGCAGCCTCGGGGTTGTCGAGATAGAATTTGACGCCGTCCAGGGTCTCCTGGCGCAGGATGGGCATCCCGGCAAAGAGCGGGTCGCCGACTTGGAGAGCCTTGGCGCGGGCCACGACGCCGTTCATGACGTCGCTGGGGATGTGCAGGTCGATGCGGCCGTACTGGTGCTCGCCATATTCGGCCTGGAGATCGGCGACGAGTCGGCCCAGGGTCTTGCCTTCCTCGGCCATCACGTTAGCCAGCAGAAGCGCGTTGAGCAGCCCGTCGCGCTCCGGCAGGTGACGCTGGAAGCCGATGCCGCCCGACTCCTCGCCGCCCATCACGATCTTGCGCTCCAGCATGTAATCGCAGACGAACTTGAAGCCGATGCCGTGCTCGATCAGCTCGCGGCCGTGCTTCCTGCAGATTCGGTCCAGCATCCTGGTGGTGTTGAAGGCGCGGGTGACGGCGCCCGGCCAGTCGTTGTGGCGCTTGAGCACCCAACTGAGCAGGACGGAAAAGATCTTGTGCGGATCGACGAAGTTCCCAAGCTCATCGGTCGCGCCGATGCGGTCGGCGTCGCCATCGGTGCACAGGCCTGCCTGGCAGCCGTTGGCCACCACCGCCTCGCCCAGAACGCGGATGTGCGGCTCGATGGGCTCGGGGTTGATGCCGGGAAAGAGCGGATCGGCGTTGCCGCGAATCTGCACATGGGCGACGCCGATGCGGGCAAAGATATCGCAGATGATCGTTCCCCCCGCGCCGTACATCGAGTCGATGGCGAACTTCATTCCGGATTTTTTCAGCGCATCCAGGCTGGTGAAGTTCTCGATTGACGTGAGGTAGTCAGGCAGGAAATCGACCTCGCGAATCGGGGCTGCACCCAGAGGGTTCCCGGTTGTGCGGGCGGCGGGCTGGCCCAAAAACGACTCGATTTCGGCGATGATGGAGGGCTTGCCCGAACCGCCGTACCAGGCCTTGTATTTCACGCCGTTCCACTCCGCCGGGTTGTGCGAGGAGGTGATCATGATGCCTCCGGCCAACCCGCGATGGCGCACGCCGTAGCTGAGGGCCGGAGTAGGCGTAATGCGGCCGGCCAGCAGCACGGGAATGCCTGTGGTGGCCACCACTTCGGCGCACGCGCGCGCAAAGGCCTTCGACCCGAAGCGCGTGTCGTAGCCGATCGCCAGCCCCTTTGCGGGGTCTTCTTCCGCGGACCCTTTACGGGAGTGCACATAAGCGGCGATAGCTTCGGCGGCAATGCGCACATTGGCAAAGGTGAAGTCATCGGCGATGACACCGCGCCAGCCGTCGGTGCCGAACTTGATTTGAGGATGGGGCATGGTTGGGCTTTCGTTCTCCCTCAAGACTAGGGTAACGGATGGGGCAGGCGTGGGCTTTAGATACGATGAACTGGGCCGCAATTCATCCTTGCGGCGAACCGGCCGCTCGCGCCTCCGGGGCAGCGTCCTCGAAAGACTGGCCTCGCGGCAGCATGCTTTGGTGCAGAATGCGCGAAACGAAGATGCCGTCCCGCTGAGGCCGGTAGAACAGCACATGCTGCCCCTTTTCAAAGCGTCGCAATCCGGGACGAATCCACTCGCATGGCCGCCCCAGCGAAGGATTGCCTGCAAGCGACTTTGCGCAACGCTCGAAGCCGCCGAGGTAACGCTCCGCCTGAGCCGGCCCCAGGTTTGACAACTGTACGCGGCAATCCTCAACAGGTCATCCCTGGCGCTGTGTGAAAAGCGCAACTCGCCCATGGTTAGCTCGGGTTCGCAGCCAGATGGAGCGCCTCGCGCACCTGCGCAAACACGTCTCCGTCGGCAACGCCGCTCGCATCCCCCTCGTCGATGGCTGCTCGAAGCGCTTCCAGCTTCGCCTCGTATAGCCGCTCCTCGCGCTCCAGGGTGCGCAGCGCGGCCCGCACCACCTCGCTGGCGTTCTCAAATCGCCCACTCTCCACCCGCGCCAAAACGAAGCGGTCGAGTTCCTGAGTCAGATTTACATTGCGAGTAGGCATCGCGCTTATCCTCCGTCTCCGCTGGGAGCTGAAACTGAGAGCAAGCTTACCACGGTTAGCAATCTTTGCCAACGAATCGATCTCTTCGGATGCCCCTCACGGGTCTCAACCATGAGACTTGGTGGCGACCGCCCCAAGAGACTCGGATTCTCCGTGGCTCAGATCAGTTCGGTATGGCCGCTGAGTCCCAATTCCTTCACAATCTGTCCCACATCCTGGGAGCGATCACGGTGGGCAATCAGGAGCGCGTCCTCGGTATCCACGATGACCAGGTTCTCCACACCGACCAACGCCACAAACTTCCTGGGGCTGAAGATGTAGTTGTTGGCCGCATCGATGGCCAGATGGCCGCCGGTTTCAGAGACATTGCCGTCGCCGTCGCCGCGCAGGCGGGTCTCAAGCTGGTACTCGTAGAGCGAGGCCCAGGAACCCAAATCGTTCCAACTGAACTCGGCCGGGATGCAGTAGAGATGGGAGAGGTGCTCGCCCTTGGCCGAGCGCGGCTCCAGCACGGCGTAGTCCACCGAGATGTTCTCGCACTTGGAATAAAGCGCGTGGAAGACCTCTTCGAATTCGGGCGTTCCATAGGCGGCGGCAATGCTCTCAAGAAGCGGAGCGGTCTCCGGCAGGTGCTCGCGCACCGCGTTGGCCAGGGTGCGCGCCGACCACAGAAAAATACCCGAGTTCCAATAGTAGTTGCCGGCGGCTACGAACTCCCCCGCCTTGTTCTGATTGGGCTTTTCAATGAAGCGGCGCACATGCAGGGCGGAGTCGTCGCGCGTAAAGTCGGTGGTTTCGATGTAGCCGTAGCCGGTCTCGGCACGGGTGGGCTCGATACCCAAAACCACCATGTTCTCGCCGGCGGCGGCCACGTCGATGCCCCTCTGCAACGCTCTGATAAAGCGCGGCTCGTCGGCGATGACGTGGTCCGAGGGAAAGATCCCCAGCACCGCATTGGGGTTCTGCCTCTCAATCAGAAAGGCCGCCAGTCCGCATGCGGGGGCGGTGTTGCGCGCCACCGGTTCCTGAACGATCTGCCGGGCGGGCACACCCTTCAACTGATCGGCGATCTCATGGGCCAGATACTCATTGGTAACGACCCATGTCTTGGCTGAGGTGGCCAGCGGCTTGAGCCGCTCCACGGTCTGCTGAATCATGGAGCGCTCGCCATCGAGAGCCAAGACTTGCTTGGCGCGGGCACGGCGGGAACGGGGCCAGAAACGGGTACCGCTGCCGCCGGCAAGGATCACGGGACGGAAATCGATTGACTTGGACATCGAAGAGACATCGTAACGGACAAGCGCCATGTTTGCACAGGGATGAACGAGATTTTTTGCGAAGGATCGCCAAGTCCGCTCGGGAACAGCCGGGGCGCCAACGAAGGACCCGGCTGGAAGCGGTCAGCTCAAACGCATCGCGCCAGGAGCAGCGGCGGCGGATTCATCCCGCTGGGCAGAGTTGACGGAGAATAGGGCAGGGCGCCAATTCCCGGCGTCCCGTGCACTGTTGCGGTCACTGCTATTCGTAGGCCTCGCGCTGATGCGCAATCCGCGTTACCTCCACCTTCTTCTCTCGGTCATCGACGGTGTAGATCACGCGATAATCGCCCACGCGGACACGCCATGCGTCTTCTCCGCCGCGCAGCTTCTTGCAGCCATGCGGCCTGGGTTCGACAGCGAGGCGTTCAATCTTAGGCAGGATGCGGGCGATAACGGGATCGGGGAGCCGGAGGAGTTCCCTTTTTCGCGCTGGAGGCCAGCAGAACACAGTATTCAGCCACGCAGCCTTCCGCTTTCAATCAACTCCGCCTTGACGCGCTCCAGGGGAATTCGTTCCTCGCCTTGCCGGGATTTGGAGACCAGCACATCCTCGAACTCCTCCCACAACTCCGCGTGCACACGAAGGTCGATCTGGACTGCAACCTTGCGGCCTTCTTCGTCCGTCACGTACTGAATTCCGGTCATGGCGTCCCCTCCAACTCGCTCATGCGCCTGATTTGACGCTACTCCGGGTCCGGATTGGCGTCAAGATGGCCGTTTTGCATCCAACCCCGCCCATGAAATGCAAAAGGTGGCTAAGGATTCACCCTCGAGTTGTTGGTCATAAATGCACGCCTAGCCCGCCCTAACTTGTCCTGGTCCGTGCTTTTGAGCGAGTGTTCAAGAAGTTTGCGTTTGAGATCGGGCGGCAACAAAGCGTTGTCTGCGGGACGGGACTTGTTGAACTCCCACCCCCCAAACAGCCGGGCCGCTCCTTCGGTTTCTTGCTCGTTGAGAGTTGCGCCTGTCACGGCATTAATCAACTCTTGCGTTGGATATCGCATGAGCATTTGCTCAGGAACGACCTCGTATCCTGGAAAGCCGGACCAAGGGCCTGCACCACTGCCAAACCAGGCCATCAATCGGAGAATCCTTGCGCGACCATCTGGAAACTCTTTGGAGAGTGCCTCTTCCAGGGGCTGCGTGTCGTACTTATAAAACACATCGGGATGAACGCTGGGCCAAAGCTGCAATATGCTGCTTGGCATCGCCTTTCGCCATCGTTCTTCATCCGCACGAGACTTTTCTTCCTGTGCGCGTTCACGCTCAAATTCCTTCCGCGGAGTCTTAATCCCACGGCTATCCAGCCATTCGAACAAGGGTTCCGGATTGTTGATTTGTGCATCGCTCGACCACTGCGAAAACCGCGCGATGTCACCGCAGATTAAGCCGAGTTCGCCAATCACCTTCTTCCCCTGAAAGAATCGAAGGATGGTCGACGGGTCACAGGCGCTTTGAAACCACTGTACAGGTTCTTCCAGGCGGATGGATGCTTTGAGAGCCGTGAGGTCTCTTAAGTTGCTTGAGGAGTAGATGCGCCGCTCCCCTGCAAATTCATTCCCGTCGTAAACCTCAACGCGGTCAGCTTCCCCTATTGTCTTTACCAGCTTCGACGCGTCTGGAAGGGGGGCATCGTTCGCTTGCTGTCCAACTATAGCCCGGCACAACAGCGCTGTCGCCACAATCGAGGCCCAGAAGAGTCCAGCGAGGAGCCCCGGATGCCTCACATGTTGGGGAACTGGAGCTGAATTCGCATCCACCATGGTTACCCCTCCTCTGAATCTCGGTATCCAGCATACCCCATTGCGCCTCGCTCCGACCGTTGGCCTTATCCTCAGTACAGCCCCCATGCCCGACTTCGCCCAAACCGTCAAGCAGCAGGCCGACATCGTCAAGGTGATCGAGGGCTACATCCGCCTGCGCAAGGCGGGGGCGCAGAACTACTCCGGCCTCTGCCCGTTTCACAAGGAGAAGTCACCGTCCTTCTCGGTTCATGCGGTGCGCCAGTTCTACCACTGCTTCGGTTGCCACGAGTCGGGGGACGTGTTCAGCTTTGTGGCCAAGATCGAAAACGTCTCCTTCCCCGAGGCGGTGCGTATCGTGGCGCAGAAGTGCGGCATTCCGCTGCCCAAGCGCGAGTTCTCATCCCCGGAGCAGGCCGCCGAGGCGCGCCTGAGAACGAAGCTCCTGGAGCTGCACGAGACCGCGACAGCCTGGTTCGAGGAGCAGTTGCGCTCGCCGGAGGGCGCACTGGCCCGCGAGTACCTGGCCGGCCGCGGGCTCACGCCGGAAGGCATCAAGACCTTCCGCATAGGTTACGCCCCCGACAGCTTCAACGCCCTGCGCGACCGGCTCAGCGGCACGGCGGACAACGAGACCCTGCGCACCAGCGGCCTCTTCAGCGCCAAGGAGCAGGGCGACGGCAGCCTGGGCCCCATCTACGACCGCTTCCGCAAGCGCGTCATGTTTCCCATCGCCAACGAGAGCGGGCGGGTGATCGCCTTCACCGCGCGCACGCTTGAGACTGGCGATAAAGCCGGCGCCAAGTACATCAACTCGCCGGAGACGCCGCTTTATTCCAAGAGTTTGGTTCTCTTCAACCTCGACAAGGCGCGCGCCTCTATCCGCCAGCATGAGTTTGCCGTGCTGGTCGAGGGCCAGATGGACTGTATCTCGGTCTACCTGCGCGGCATCCAGAACGTCATCGCCACTAGTGGTACGGCCTTTACCGAGCAGCAGGTGGCTCTGCTGCGCCGCCACACCTCTCAAGTCGTAGTCAACTTCGATCCCGACGCCGCCGGCTCGAATGCCGCCGAGAAGTCCATCGCCCTTCTCACCGAGGAGGGCTTCACCATCAAGATCGTCACCCTCGACGGTGGGCTGGACCCCGACCGCTATATCCGCGAGCGCGGCGTGGAGGCCTACACGGCGGCGTTGCGCGGCGCCCGCCGCCAGTCCGACTACCTGATTGAGCGAGCGCGCTCGCTCTTCCCCGGCGCCAGCTCGGAGCAGAAGGTGAAGGCCATGAATTTCTTGCTGCCGCACATCCGGCGGATGCCGGAGAAGCTGGCGCGGGATCAGTTCGCCGCCGACGCCGCTCAAAAGCTGGGCATCGACTCCGCGGTGCTGCGCGAGGAGCTGCGTCAGGCCGCGCTCAAGCGGCGCGACCGGGTTGAGGTGCGGGCCGCCACACTCACCGAGGTGGAGCGGGTGTTGCTGCGCGCGCTGGCCATCACCGATCCCGAGGACGAGCGGGCGCGGCGGATGGCGGCCCAGGCCCTGGCCGAACAGCACGCCTGGTTTGAGCAACTGGGTGCGTTTTCTGCCCTGCAATCCCTGGCCGCCCGCCATGCCGGCGATCCGATTGAAGCGGTGGAAGATCCTGCGCAGCGGGCCTTGCTGGCCGAGGCGCTGCTAGCCGAGACTAAGCCGCCCTCGGAGAGCGAGGTGCAGAGCGCCATCCAGGAGATTCAGGAGCGGGCTATCGAGGCCCGCCAGCGCGATCTTCGCGCCCTGATTGCCGAAGCCGAGCGCCGCGGCGACTTTGGCGAGCTGGCCCTGCTAACCCAGCAAAAGCTCGAACTCGACCGCGCCCTGCGGCAGTTGCATCTGCATCGGGGGCCAGGATGATCCCGGCCTAACTGGCTGTGCTTGCCCTGGCGGAATGTACAAGCCTCGCTCGCGAGCGATAAGATTGCAACTTCGTACGAGGCGGCCGCGTCCGGCGATGAAATACGGCGCAGGCTGCCGCTCGAACCCAAGCCAAGAGGCCCTGAAATGAAGAATCCGCTTGTCCGCCTGCCCGCACGCCTTGCCGCGCCTTTACCCGCCGGGATCGTCCTGGCTGTCGCAGCCGTGGCGCTTCTCACCGCTCATGCCGCCTTTGCACAAGCTGCACCCGCGACTGCGCCCATTGTGCTCACCGGCGCCGACCGGCGGCCAGCCCTCTCTCTCGACGGCGACTGGGCCTCGATCGTCGATCCTTACTTCTCAGGGCTCTTCAGCTTTCATCGTCAGGAAAAAGCCAATGGCTGGTTTCTCAATCGGAAAGCGCAGCCCGGCGATAACTTCCCCACCGAATACGACTTTGGCAAGGCACCCACGCTGAAGGTGCCAGCTGACTGGAATACGCAGCGCGAGTCGCTTCTCTACTATGAAGGACCGGTGTGGTACGAGCGCGATTTCACCTTTCAGCCCAAGGAACGCACGCGCATCTTTCTGCATGTGGGCGCGGCCAACTACCGGTCGTGGTTCTGGGTCAATGGGCAGAAGGCCTGCGAGCACGAGGGCGGATACACGAGCTTCAACTGCGACGTGACGGCCGAGGTTCACGCTGGAGCCAACTTCATAGTGGCCGCCGTGGATAACACGCGGCGCGAGGACAATGTTCCCACGCTCGAAACCGATTGGTGGAATTACGGCGGCCTTACGCGTTCCGTCTCGCTGATCGAGGTTCCCGATGCCTTCATCGATCAGTACGATCTGCACCTGAGTTACGGGGAGCGTTCCGAGATTGAGGGTTGGGTGCATGTGGTGGGCGGCAAACCCGGCGCAATGGTAGAGGTCGAGATTCCCGAGTTGGAAGCAACGACCCAAGCGCTTCTGGGAAAGGGCGGGCGAGCCGTGGTTCATCTCAACGTTCAGAATCTTGAGCGCTGGTCGCCGGAGGCGCCGAAGCTATACACGGTTCAGGTGCGCGCGGGTCAGGATGAGATCGACGACCTGATTGGCTTCCGCACCATTGAGACGCGCGGCACCGAGATTCTGCTGAATGGAAAGCCCATCTTTTTGCGCGGCATCTGCATCCACGCCGAGGCACCATACCGCACCGGCCGCGCCAACACGGACAAGGACGCAGAGACACTGCTTGGCTGGGCCAGGGAACTGGGCGCCAACTTTGTCCGGCTGGCGCATTATCCTCACGACGAAACCATGCTGCGCGCGGCCGACCGCATGGGAGTGCTGGTGTGGAGCGAGAATCCTGTCTATTGGGCGTTGGAATTCGACAATCCAAAGGTACTGGCCAAGGCCGAGCAGCAGTTGGATGAGGAGATCGATACATCGCGCAATCATGCGGCGATTATTCTTTGGTCGATGGCCAACGAAACGCCCAGCACCGATGCGCGAACACAGTTCATTCAAACCCTTGCCAGCCGCGCCCGCGAGCTCGATCCCACACGCCTGATTACCGCGGCATTGCTGGTGCGCGCCGAAGGAAACACAAAGATCGTGGACGATCCGCTGGGCAAGGCTCTCGATGTCATCGGCACCAACGAATACATAGGATGGTATGAGCAGCGCCCTGAGACCGCCGATGTGACCGAGTGGCGCATCGGCTACCAGAAACCTCTGATCATGAGCGAATTTGGCGGCGGGGCAAAGGCCGGACTGCATGGCGGCGACAACGATCGCTGGACCGAAGAATTCCAGGCCAATATCTATCGCCATCAACTGGGAATGCTCAATCGAATTCCGCAACTTAGAGGCATGAGCCCGTGGATTCTGATGGATTTTCGCTCGCCCAACAGGCCCTTGGCGGGCATTCAGGATGAGTTCAATCGCAAAGGACTTATCTCCGAGCAGGGCCAGAAGAAAGCGGCGTTCTTCGTTCTGCAGAAGGCGTACACGGAGAAAACCGTCGGCAAGCCGGAATGAAATCTTCCCTTCCGCGCTTGCGCAATCCCTCCAAATTCTGCGGAGAAACTGTGCAAGCGCGGATTTCTGAGTTATCCTTGACCAATGGCAACCGACTCCGCTATCACCCTGATCGACGCTGAAATTGCAAAGCTCAAGCAGGTTCGCTCCCTGCTTGCCCACACCGGCAAGGTCGCCGCCAAGATCGTCGCGATCAAGTCCAAAATCAAGGAGCGCAAAACCCGGCTGGCAGCGACAAAGAAAGCTGCCAAAGCGACAGCCAAGCCGGCAGCAAAGGCAGTCGCAAAGAAAGCTGCCAAGGCGCTGGCCAAGAAAGCGGTCAAGGCAGCCGCCAAAGCGCCTGCCAAGGCCAGAAAGCCGCGCGTTCTAAGTCCCGAGGCGCGCCAGCGGATCGCCGATGCGCAGCGCAAGCGCTGGGCGGCCGCGAAGGCCACGGCCTAGAAGCGCAAGCGACCAAATCTGCTTCTCTTCCCTGTGCGCCATCGGCGGCTCATTCATGGGCCGCGGTTGTCGTGTTGAAGGCTTGTCGCTCGAGGCGGGGCCGCATTGGCAGGGCCAAAGCCGGGCCCGCTCATTTCGCCTGACGCAAGCGTCTTCCCCTTGCGCGCAAACTGCTTAGCACTTACCCGCAAATTGCGATTATTGTGGCGCCGCTCTCCAGAGCGGCCGTCGTGCAGGTCTCCAAGCCTGCGCTCATCGCCTCTGGCGGCTTGGAAGCCGCATGTACAGCCGGTTTGGAGACTGGCGCTACAATTTGCGGATAGGCTCTTAGCTCAGCCCGGTCATCACCAGCATTCTCGGCTCGGTCATCTCTTCGATGGCGGAGCGGATGCCTTCGCGGCCCAGGCCGGAGTCCTTGATACCGCCAAACGGCATGGGGTCGAGACGCCAGGCGGGAGTGTCGCCTACGATGAGTGCGCCGACCTCGAGTTCGCGATAGGCGGTGAGGATGCGGCCCGCGTCGCGGGTGAGCAGGCCGGCCTGGAGGCCGTATTTGGAGTGGTTGACGTCGGCTAGGGCCTGCTCGAAGTCGTCATAGGGCTCGATGGCGACGACCGGGCCAAAGACCTCTTCGTCGCGCACCTTCATCCCCGGCTTGGTTCCGGTGAGGATAACTGGAGCAACCACGGAGCCGCGGCGCTCGCCGCCGGCCACCAGCTTGGCGCCGCCCTCGACGGCCTCCTTGACCCAGGCTTCGACGCGCTCGGCCTCGCTGAGGCGGATGAGCGGACCGACTTCCGTGGCCTCGTCGGCGGGGTTTCCGGCCACGAGCCTGGAAGTGTGCTCCACGACCTTCCACAGAAAGGTCTGGAAGACCGCTCGCTCGACGAATACGCGCTGGACGCCGATGCAGGACTGGCCCGCGAATGCGAAGGCAGCCCGGGTCGTGCGCAGCGCCGCCTCCTCCAGGTCGCGCCAGTCGCCGTGAACAATGAGCGCGGCATTGCCGCCAAGTTCCAGAAGGACGCGCTTCCGTCCGCAGTGGGTCTTGAGCTCCCAGCCGACCCTGGCCGAACCGGTAAAACTGACCAGCTTGATGCGGTCTTCCTTTTCTGCCAGGTGCGCGGTCTCGGCGTTGTCGAGGGTAAGAACGGCGAGGGCCTCCGCAGGCCAGCCAGCCTTGAGAATGACCTCGCCGAGGGCCAGGGCGGTAAAAGGGGTTTGCGGAGCGGGCTTGAGAAGGATCGGGCAGCCGGCGGCCATGGCGGGCGCAACCTTGTGCGCGACAAGGTTCAAGGGGAAGTTGAAGGGGGTAATGGCCAGGACCGGACCTACGGGAAAGCGCTGGACGAGTCCCCAGCGGCCTTCGTTGCCTTCGGTCAGGTCGAGAGGGAGGCTTTCGCCGCCCAGGCGCGCAGCCTCTTCAGCGGCGGTCTTGAAGGTAAGGACGGCGCGATCCACCTCGGCGCGGGCCAAGCGAACGGGCTTGCCGGCCTCGGCCACGATGAGCTGGGCAAAGCGCTCCTTTTGCTCGATGAGCGCGGCGGCCACGTCTTCGAGGATTTCGCGGCGCTTCCAGCGAGGCAGGGCGCGAGTACGGCGCAGGCTGGCAACGGCGTGGTTGACGGCCTGGCGCGCGTCTGCACGGGTAGCCACGGAGACCCGCCCCACCAGCCCCTGGTCCCAGGGCGAATGCACCTCCAGCGCTTCCCCGTCGATCCACTCCTTGCCGCACATCAGAAATCCCGTTTGCGTACCCGGCCGCATCTTCATGGCGTTGGCGCTCCTCGTCCGTCTCTGACCTGTATGGTACAAGGGCAGGGCGCGGGGCGGCAGCATTTCAGCGGCATTCGCTCCGGGTGCCGCGGGGCACTCCCGGCACGGTACACTGTTCGCTTATGATCCATGACGGCAAGAGCCCGGAACTTCCCTTCGACGCGGCTGCGGCGGTTGAGCATTTGCGGGCCCGGGACGCCAGGCTGGGCGCGCTGATCGAGCGGGCGGGCGCCTTCACGCTGCGGCTCGACCGGGCGCAGTCGCCCTTCGAGTCGCTGCTGGAGTCGATCCTTTACCAGCAGTTGCATGGCAAGGCGGCGGCTACCATCCATCGCCGGGTGCGCGAGTACTTCGGCGGCAATCCCGCGCCGCAACTGCTGCTGGATGCGCCGGACGAGGTTCTGCGGGTGGCGGGGGTCTCGGGCAACAAGATCAAGGCGCTGAAGGATCTGGCGGCGCGCACGCTGGATGGGACGGTGCCCGCGCACGCGGCGATTTGCAAGATGACCGACGAAGAGATCGTCGAGCGGCTGACCAAGGTGCGCGGGATTGGCCCGTGGACGGTGGAGATGCTGCTGATCTTCCGCATGGGGCGGCCGGATGTGCTGCCGGCGACCGATTACGGCGTGCGAAAGGGTTTCGCGCTCACCTTTCAAAGAATCCCGAAGACGCGGGCGCTGACAGCCGACGATCTGCCCAGTCCCGAAACGGTAATCAAGAGGGGAAAGCGGTGGACGCCTTTTCGTTCCGTGGCCAGTTGGTACCTTTGGCGGGCCTGCGATCTGGCCAAACGCACAGAGCCAACTGGGCGTTCAAGCCTACAATAAGCATTCACGGCAAATGAATCTCATAGAATCTCCATACGGGTCTTGCAGTATTTCGGCGAAAGAACGGAAGAACGATGGCGGCAAGTAATCGGTTTGTTTGCATCCACGGTCACTTTTATCAGCCGCCGCGGGAGAATCCCTGGCTGGAGACGGTGGAGACGCAGGAGACGGCCGCGCCCTACCACGACTGGAACGAGCGCATCTGCGCGGAGTGCTACGCCACCAACGGCGCGGCGCGCATCCTGAACAGCAAGAAGCTGATTGCGCGCATCGTGAACAACTACGCCCGCATCAGTTTCGACTTTGGGCCGACACTGCTGAGCTGGCTGAAGGAGAATGCGCCGCGCACCTACCGCATGATTCTGGACGGCGAACGGCGCAGCCGCAAGAGCTTTGGCGGCCACAGCTCTGCCATGGCTCAGGTATACAACCATATGATTATGCCTCTGGCCAGCCGGCGCGACCGGATTACGCAGATTCGCTGGGGCATTGCCGACTATGAACTCCACTACGGCGCGCGGCCGGAGGGGATGTGGCTGGCGGAGACTGCGGCCGATAGCGAGTCGCTGGAGCTGCTGGCGCAACATGGGATCAAGTTTACGTTGCTGGCGCCCCACCAGTGCCGGCGCATCCGGCCGCTGGCGGGCAGCACGGGAAAGGACGATGCGGACTGGCAGCAGATTCCTGGCGCATCGATCGATACGACGCGCCCTTACCTGGTTCGCTTCGAATCCGGGGTTTCCATTGCCGTCTTTTTCTATAACGGCCCCATTTCGCGGGCGATCGCATTTGAGGGACTGCTGAACTCGGGTGAGAACTATGCCGCGCGGCTCAAAGCCGGCTTCAAAGACAGCGCGGAGGCGCAGTTGGTCTCAGTAGCCACGGACGGCGAATCCTACGGCCACCATCACAAGTACGGCGAGATGGCGCTCGCCTATGCGCTGCGCCTGCTGGAAGAAGACAAGACGGTAAAGCTTTCCAATTACGGCAGCTTTCTCGAGCAGTTTCCGCCCGAGTACGAGTGCGAGATCGTCGAAAACACCTCCTGGAGCTGCACTCACGGGGTGGAGCGCTGGCGTTCGAACTGCGGCTGCAACGGGGGCATCGGTTTCAATCAGCTTTGGCGCGCGCCGCTGCGCCAGGCTATGGACGAGCTGCGCGACGCACTGGCCCCGTTCACGGAACAGGAGGGCGCAAAGCTCTACAAGGACGTGTGGGAAGCGCGCAACGGCTACATCGAGGTCGTGCTCGACCAGAGTCCGCAGGTGGTGGAACGCTTCTTCCGTATCCACCAGAGCCACGCGCTCTCGGCGGCCGAGCGGGTGCGCGGCCTGGAACTGTTGGAGATGCAGCGACACGCGCAACTGATGTACACCAGTTGCGGATGGTTCTTCGATGACATATCGGGCATTGAGACGGTGCAGATCATCGCCTATGCGGCGCGCGTGCTGCAACTGGCGCGGCAGTTGTTTGGCGAAGAGACCAAGGGGCTGGAACCGGCCTTTCTGGCCCGCCTGGCCGAGGCCCGATCCAACGTGGCCAGCGCCGGCGATGGCGCGCAACTTTACAGCGAACAGGTCAAGACACGGCAGTTGGGCCTGGAGCAAGTGGCGGCCCATTATGCCATCAGTTCGATGTTTTCCTCCTTTGCCGATGAGACCGACCTATTTTGCTACCGCGTCTCGCGCAACTCCTGGGAGATCTTCTCCTCAGGCCGGGGGCGGCTGGCGCTGGGCCGGGCCAAGATTGTCAGCGCGGTCACCACCGAGCAGGAGTCCTTCTCCTTCGCGGTTTTGCACTTCGGCGACCAGAACATTACCGCTGCTGTGAAGCCTTGTCGCGACTCCGATGCGGCCGAGTTCGAAGCCTTCTCAAAAGAGGCCGCCGGGCTTGTGCAGCGCGCTTACTTCCCTGAGGTGATTCGCCTGCTCGACCGCCATTACGGACGCGTGGACTATTCGCTCACCTCGCTGTTTACCGACGAGCAGCGGCGCATTGTGCAGATCATCCTCAATTCGACCCTCTGGGACATCGAAAACTCTCTGACCACCATCTATGAGGACCACGCCAGCCTGTTGCACTATCTCTCTCAAGCCGGACTGCCCAAGCCGCCGGCGCTGACCCTGGCGGCGAGCTTTGCCATCAATTCGGGAGTGCGCAGAGCGCTGGAGGCCGAACCCATCGACCAGGCTCAACTGCGGTCCTTCCTCTCGCTGGCCAAGTCAGACCAGATCGCACTGGAGACGCCCGCGCTCTCCTACCTTGCCGACCAGCGCATGAAGCGCTCGATGACCGAGCTGCAAATGTCTTCAGGCTCGCTGGAGATTCTGGAGCGGGCGCTGGCGCTGGCCCGCACCGTAGTCGAGTTGCCCTTCGAGCTGAACCTGTGGCAGGCGCAAAACATCTGGTATGAGATTCGGCGCACCGCCGGCTACGGGCTGATCGCGCTGGCCAAGGAGGATCGCCAGCGTTGGGAAAAGGGCTTCAACGCGCTGGGCGCTTGCCTGTCGATCGATTGCGCGGCCATCGCCGCCCAGGATCCGGCGGCGGGAAATGCGGGAAGCTAGGGAGGCTCCGGCCTCGCCCGATGCAGGCATGTGCAAAAAGCAACCCGCAAGACCTGCCTCAAATGCTGCTAGAATCGACTTTCGGCCCGCCGCGCCGCTTAAGAAATCCATCCGCAGAAAGCCGTTTCCGTGTCTGAAGAACCCAAGCCAGAATCCGTGACCTACGCCGATGCCGGCGTTGACATCAGTAGTGGCGATCGCGCCAAGGAGCGCATCAAGTACCTGGCGCAGAAGACCTTCAACCGCAACGTCCTGGGGGGTATCGGGGGCTTTGGCGCGCTCTACCGGCTGGACTTGCAGCGCTGGAAGAGCCTGATCCTGGTGAGCTCGGCCGATGGAGTGGGAACCAAGCTGAAGGTGGCCTTCGAGCTGGGGCAGCATCACACGGTGGGCGCCGACCTGGTAAACCACTGCGTGAACGACATTGCCGTGCAGGGGGCTACGCCGCTGTTTTTTCTGGATTACCTGGCCAGCGGAAAGCTGGACCCGGTGGTGACCGAGAGCGTGGTGAGCGGGCTGGCCGAGGCCTGCAAGGCCAACGGCTGCGCGCTCATCGGCGGCGAAACGGCGCAGATGCCTGGGTTTTATGCCGACGGCGAGTACGACCTGGCGGGGTTTATCGTGGGGGCGGTGGACCGCGAGAAGTTGGTGACCGGCGCGGGCATCAAGGCCGGCGACGTGCTGATCGGGCTGCCCTCGACGGGGCTGCATACCAACGGCTACTCGCTGGCGCGGAAGCTGCTGTTTGAGGTGGGCGGCTACAAGCCCACGCAATATGTGACCGCTATCAAGGAGAAGGCGGGCGCGGCGCTGATGAAGACGCATCGCAGCTATCTGCACGTGATTCAGAAGCTGGTGACGGCCGGGCTGACTACCGGTATGGCGCACATCACCGGCGGCGGGATCACGGAGAATCTGCCCCGCATCCTGCCCAAGAATGTGGGGGCGCAGGTGGAGCTGGGGTCGTGGCCGGTGCCGCCGATCTTTGAGCATCTGCGCGAACTGGGCCAGGTTGAGCAGGAAGAGATGATGCGCACCTTCAATATGGGCGTGGGGCTGATTGCGGCCATTCCGGCGGCCAAGTTTACCCGCGCCAAGACTCTGCTGGACCGTGCAGAGGAAAAGTTCTTTGTCATTGGGCGCGTGGTCAAGGGCGAGCGCCGGGTGCAGTACACCTAACAGCGATCAGTGGTCAGTGATCAGTGATCACTGGCGAGTGAACTGCTCCTCACCACACACGAGAAATCGAAGATGCACTGTAACAGGGCACGACTTCAGTCGTGACGCAAGCATCGAAGAACAAATGTTGGGCTTTATTGAGGGATGCGTTAGTAATGTCCGCACAAAGGCGCCGGACGCGCAGGGTTGGTTAGCCCCGCGCTTCAGCGTGGGGAAAAGGGATTCCACAAGTTCGTTGCGGAGTCCCGTTGGGACGGCGCAAGGACATTATTTAAGCAGGAACCAATAGCCCCGGAGGGAAGGTTGTGGAACTCGTCTCGAAACACCCGCCCCTCCGCCTCGGAATCCTTCTCTCCGGCCGCGGATCGAACTTTCTGGCCATTTCCGAGTCCATTCGCTCGGGGTGCCTGAAGGGCGTGGAAATCGCTATAGTGATCTCGAACGTGGCCGAGGCCGCCGGCCTGCAAGCTGCCCGCGATTTAGGCCTGCCCACGGCGGTCTTCGTCTCCAAGGGCCGCAAGCGCGCCGAGCACGACGCGGATGTGATTGCTTGCTTGCGGGATCACGGCGTGGAGTTAGTCTGCCTGGCCGGTTACATGCGGCTGCTTTCGCCGGAGTTTGTGGCCGCGTTTCCCGGTCGCATTCTCAACATCCACCCTTCGCTGCTGCCTGCCTTCCCCGGCCTCGACGGGCAGGAACAGGCCTTCGAGTATGGGGTGAAGGTCGCCGGCTGCACGGTTCACCTTGTCGATGAGCATCTGGATCACGGCGTTATCGTCGTGCAGCGGGCAATTCCGGTGTTGGAAACGGACGACGCGCATTCGCTTACCGCGCGGATTCTGGCCGAGGAGCATATCGCTTACAGCGAGGCGATCGCGCGAGTGGCCAGTGGGGAGTATGAGGTTCGCAGACGGCGGTTTGTGAAGCGGGATACGAAGGATGAACTTGCATCATCCGCTGTGGGCTAGTTTCAAGTCCCATCCCGTTCGTCGTCACATTGCTTACAAGCCCCGGAACGATACAATCCCCATTAGGCCGCCGCAAGCTGTGGCGAGCCGCGGGAGCGAGTTCAGCGATGGGTTATCAGGTACTGGCCAGGAAATATCGTCCGCAGCGCTTTGCCGACGTTGCCGGCCAGGATCACGTTACGCGCACGCTGATGAATGCGCTCAGCCAGAACCGCATCGCGCACGGCTACATCTTCTCGGGGCACAGAGGCATCGGCAAGACCACCATCGCCCGCATCGTGGCCATGGCCCTGAACTGCCGCACCGAAGTTGGCAGCGAGGCCCGGCCCACGCCCGAGCCCTGCGGCGTCTGCGACTCCTGCATCGAGATTCGCCAGGGCAACGCCGTGGACGTGATCGAGATCGACGCCGCCACCAATCGTGGCATCGACGAAATTCGCGAGCTGCGCGACGCCGCCCGCTACGCCCCGGCCCGCGACCGCTACAAGATCTACATCCTCGACGAGGCCCACCAGATCACCGAGGCGGCCTTCAACGCCCTGCTCAAGACGCTTGAAGAGCCTCCGGCGCACGTCATCTTCATGATGGCGACGACGCAGCCGGAAGACATTCCCCAGACCATCCGCTCGCGCTGCCAGCACTTCAGCTTTCACGCCGTCAAGTTCGACGACATTCTGGCCCAGTTGCGGATGATAGCCAGGGCGGAGCTGGTGGAGGCCGAGGACGACGCGCTGGCGCTGCTGGCCGAGGCCGGCGACGGCTCCATGCGCGACGCGCTCTCCATCATGGACCAGGCCATCGCTTCGGCGCCCATCGAGGCCGGCCGGCCGGTGCTCTCCGCCGCGCAGATTCGCGAACTGATGGGCGCGGTGCCCAACGCCGTCTTCGAGCGCCTGCTGGAGGCGGTGGCCGCCGGGCAGAGCGCGGAGCTGATGGAGCAGTTGAACCTGCTGGTGAATGCCGGCCACAGCCCTTCATCTCTTGCCCGCCAGATGGTTCGCTACCTGCGCAATGCGCTCATGGCCAAGCTGGGCGGCGAGCGGACCGAGCTGCTCCAGATCTCCGGCGATGAACGCGCCCGCGCCGCGCGTTCCGCGCTTTTATTTTCGGAGGAGGAGATTACACGGAACCTACAGATCGTGCTGCGCACCTTCGACGATCTGAACTACCGCCAGGAGCAGCGCTTCCACCTGGAGCTGGGCCTGCTCAAGCTGATTCACGCCCAGCGGCTGCTGCCGATCGAAGAGCTGTTGAGCGGCGTGGCTGTTGGCGCTTCGGGCGGCTCTGCAAGTCGCGTCGCATCCGGCGCTGCCCGGCCGGCCCCCTCGCGCCCGGCCCCAGTTGCCGCTCCGCCGGTCGCGCCATCCCATTCACCCTTTGGATCAACTGCCGGCGGTTGGGGCTCAGGCTCGTCGAGCGCAGGGACGAAGCCGGCCTCGACCCTGAAGCAAGCCAACGGAGCCACCGCGCTTGCCGAGTTGGAAGGCGCTGCGCCCGCGCCCGCAGTCGCCGCTGAAGCCGCCGGCGGTACGCTTCCGGGCAGCGCGTTGTTCCCTGCCCCGGCAAGCATCGCCAGCGGCTACGCCTCCGCTGCCCCGCTCGCGGACGGCACTTTGAACAGGAATCCTGAATCCGCCACGCCATCTTCCGGCGCGCCCAGCATGGAGGCTGTGCGCCACGCCGTCGGCTCGGCGCTCGTCGATGCCGGACATAGCTCGGCAGCCCAGTTGCTGGGTACCGCCGCATGGACCCTCGACGGCGCCAGCATGCGCATTGAAGTCCCTGGGGTGGGCAAGAAGATGCTGGCCTTGACGGTGAATGCCGCGGCGGAGAAGCTGATTCGCCAGGAGCTGCAACGGCTGGGCGCGCCGGCTCGTTTTTTCGTCGTACCAGCGGAAGCCGCGGCTCAAGTCGCGGTTTCGGCGGCCGCGATGGTTGCTCCAGCGGCGGGAAGCATTCAAGAGGCCGCGCTCGCCAATCCACTGGTGCAGCGGGCGCAAGAGATATTCAAGGCCGAGGTTCGGAGCGTGCTCGACCTGCGACCGAAGTGAACCAACATTTTTGACTAGGAAACCTGACAATGATCAACCCCCTCAAAATCCCCGAAATGCTTGCCCAGGCCAACCAGTTGCAGGAGCAGGTGCAGCGCCAGCTGGCCGAGACCGTCGTCGAGGCCAACAGCGGCGGCGGCGCGGTGACCGTAACCATGAACGGCAAGAAGCAGCTCATCAAGTTGCGCATCGACCCCTCGGCTGTGGTTGGCCTGAGCGGCGGCCAGCCGGATGTGGAGATGCTCGAAGACCTGGTGATGGCCGCCGTCAACGAAGCCGGCCGCAAGGCCGATGATGCTCTGCAATCCAGCGTGCAAGGGATACTTGGCGGCCTAAAGCTGCCGGGGCTTGGCTAGTACCGTGTCTTCATGATTTCGTGCTTTCCAAGGTCCCCGAATGCGAGGGACCTGGGGCACCCAGGGCTTCTGCCTGGATTACGAAGTCTCATGGACAAAGCACTATTGCCGAAACGCCAGCAGCGCGCCCCAGTTCAATCCCGCGCCGAAGGCCGAGAAGACCAGAGGGCCGGAGAGCGGAGCAGTCTGGGCGCTGCGCCATTCATCGGCCGCAATCAACAGCGATGCCGACGAGGTGTTCCCATAGCGAGCGATATTGGTGAAGAATCGCTCCCGAGGCGCCTTGACGGCCGCAGCGACGCGTGTAATGAGATTCAGATTGGCCTGGTGGAGCAGGAATGCCTCCACCTCTCCGGCCGCAATCCCGTTGCGGGCGAGCAGTTCGTTGATGGCGCGGGGGATCTTGCGCGCGGCCTGCAGGATGACCGCCTGCCCATCCATGTGAAACTGCCCGTCGCGCACGTAGAGGATCTCCGCCGCGGCGCCGTCGGTATAGAGACAGGAATCGGCGATGCGGGCAAAGCCGGTTTCGGGGTCGATCAGGGCAGCCCCGGCGCCGTCGCCGAAGAGGATGGCGGTGTTCTTGCCTTGGGGAGTGAGCGTTGTGCGGCGCGACATGATTTCAGCGCCCACCACCAGCACGCGGCCCATGGCGGGGGCAAGCTGCCTGGCCAATGCCAGCCCGATGAGCGAACCGGCGGAGGCGACGGGAATGTCGAGCGCGGGCGTCGAGGCAAGGCCGAGACCAGCGGCAATCTGGCTTGCCGGGCCCGGACAGAAGCGGTCGG
>JBEKDH010000058.1:0-21969 GCA_050014455.1 Occallatibacter sp. | reverse complement strand
GAGCCCTACCGCGCCGGGCAGATGACGGGCTGGGAGGCCATCGACCGGGGCGCCCAGCCGGTGAAGCGCTTCCTGCTGCGCTACGCGCGCGAGAAGGACCTGGCGCTATTCACCGCGGCGGGCCAGATTCCGCGCCCCGACAAAGCCGACGACCTGCCCATGCGGGTGGTGGTTCCGGCCTACATTCTCTCCGAGCTGAAGGCCGGATTCTCGATCGGCGCGGTGCTGTTTCTGCCCTTTCTGCTGATCGACATGGTGACCGCCTCGATCACCACATCGATCGGCATGTTTCAACTGCCGCCGGTGGTGATCTCGACGCCGCTGAAGATTCTGCTGTTTGTGATGGTGGATGGCTGGAACCTGCTGGCCAACTCCCTGTTGAAGAGCTTTTGAGGAGAGCCGATGACGCCTGACCTGGTTGCCGAGCTGCTGCGCCAACTGATGAAAGAGGCCATGATCCTGGCTGCGCCGCTGCTCATCGCCACGGTTGTGCTGAGCTTCGTTCTCAGCCTCGTCCAGACCCTGACCAGCCTGCAGGAGCAGTCGCTGACCAGCGTTCCGCGGCTGGCGGCGATCGCCGCGATTCTGCTCGCCGGGATGCCCTGGTTCCTGGGCCGGATGGCGGCCTATACCCGGCTGCTGCTGGAGGATTTGCACCGCTACCTGGGCTGAGAGCAGCTTTTAGCTTCTAGCTTCTAGCTAAGGCAAGGGGAGGCGAATGGGGTTGGATTTGGAGGAGGACGGCGGCAATGGCGGAGTGGACGAGCTTTCTGAGTGCGATGACGCTGGTGCTGGTGCGGGTGAGCGGCATGGTGGCCTTTGCTCCCTTCTTCTCCTCGACCGCACTCACCCTGCGCACCAAGGCAGTCTTCGTGGGGGCCCTGGCGTACCTGCTCGCTCCATTAGTAGCCACGCTTCCGCACGCCCAGATCAGCCTGGGCTTTTCGTCGCTTTTGGGCGAGCTGGCCGTCGGCCTGGTCTACGGGCTGACCCTCACGCTGCTGAATGAGATGCTGCTCTTCGCCGGTCAGATCGCCGGCGTGCAGTTCAGCTTCTCGATGGTCAATCTGCTCGATCCCACATCGCCGATCGAAACGCCGCTGATGGGCGATCTCTTTCAACTGATGGGCACACTGGTGTTGATTGGCGCGGGGCTCGACCGGATCCTGCTGGCCTCGATGGTGCGCAGCTTCCGCGCCGCGCCCCTGGGCTGTTACGCGCTCGCTCCCGTAAACGCCCTGAGCATGGTGCGCGCCGCCTCCGGCATCTTTCTGGCCGCGCTCGAGCTGGCCGCGCCGGTGCTGGCGGCAACCATGCTGGTCGAGGTGGCGGTGGCCCTGCTGGGCAAGCTCAGTCCGCAGTTGCCGGTGATGAACCTGACCGTGCCCCTGAAGACCCTGACCGGCTTTGCTCTGCTGGCCGGCACGCTGGCCCTGTGGCCGCGCTTTATCGAGGCGCGCTTCGCCGGCCTGCTCGACCTGGCCGAGCGCATGATCGCCACGCCTGGCACCGCAGCGGCGCTGGGGTTGGGAGGGTAGCCGATGCCCGGAGAGCGCACCGAACAGGCCACGCAGCACCGCCGCGAGGAGGCTCGCAAGGAAGGCGATGTGCTGCACAGCCGGGAGCTGTCGGCCGCGACCGGAGCCCTGGCGGGCGTGATGGTGCTGGGCATGCTGGGCAGCAGGGTTTTGGTGGCCTGGCGCGCCGCCTATGCCGGCTTTCTGGCCCTGGGAATGCCGGCCCACTGGGAGCCGGCCGAGATGGAGCCCACGCTCTATGCCCTGCGCCGGCTTTCCCTCGCCGTTCTGGGCCCGCCGGGCGCGGTGATGGCGGCGGTGGCTGCGGCCTCATTGGGGGTGGGAGTGATGCAGACAGGCGGCATCAACTTCTATGCCGGGGCGATCGGCTTCAAGCCGGACCGCATCAACCCGGTCTCGAATCTCAAGAACCTCTTCTCGCTGCGCGCCGCGGCCCGGCTGGCGAAGTCGCTGCTGCCCGCCGGCCTTCTGGGGGTCTTCGCCGTGCAGCGCATCGCCCGGCAGCTGACGTTGCCTCCCTTTTCGACCGCTCGCCTGGAGCTGCTGGGTTCGGATGTCTACGGGCTTCTGCTGGCCGCCGCCTGGCTGCTCTTCGGCTGGTCGGCCATCGACTACCTGGTGGAGTGGCAGAGCCGCGAGTCGCGGCTGAGGATGAGCCGCCAGGACATGCGCGACGAGATGAAGCAGACCGAGGGGAACCCCCAGATCCGCGGGCGCATTCGCAACCTGCAGCGCCAGATGCGCCGCCGCCGGGTGAAGGCCGACGTCTCCAAGGCCGCCCTGGTGCTGACCAACCCCACCCACTATGCCGTGGCCCTGGGCTTCGACTTCACTACCATGGAGGCTCCCAAGGTGGTGGCCAAGGGCCGCAACCTGCTGGCCGAGGAGATCAAGGCGGAGGCGCGCTGGGCCGGTGTGCCGATCATTGAGAACCCGCCCTTGGCCCGCTCGCTCTATCGCTCGGTCGAGGTCGGCCAGCCGATTCCGGTCGATCTGTACGCCGCGGTAGCCGCCATTCTCGCTTACCTCTACCGCCAGCGCGTCGAAGCCGAACTGCGCGAGCGCCGCTCCCGCGAGACCGCCGCCCGGGCCAGAGCCCAGGCCATGCGCCCGCCCGGCGCCTCGGCCGCCGGCGCCCCGCCCAGCGCAGGAGGGCCGCAATGAGCACCGCCGCCCTGCCCGCGGGCATGATGCCCCATCCGACCATCCTCGAGCGGCTGCGCGAGTACGTGCTGCCCCTGGGGACGATCAGCGTGATCTTCGTCATGCTGGTGCCGCTGCCGGCCGCGGGCCTGGACTTCCTGCTGGCGCTTTCGATGGCCGCTTCGATCATCGTCTTCCTTTCGGCGGTGCAGATCCGCCGGGCCATCGAGCTGAGCGTCTTTCCCACCCTGCTGCTGCTGCTGACCCTCTTCCGGCTGGCCTTGAACATCGCCTCCAGCCGCCGCATTCTGCTGCATGGGTCGGAAGGGACAGCGGCTGCGGGCCGCGTGATCGAAGCCTTCGGCCAGTTCGTGGTGGGCGGCAATTACGTGGTCGGCTTCGTGCTTTTCCTGGCTCTGATCGCCATTCAGTTCCTGGTGGTCTCGCACGGGGCCGTGCGCACCGCCGAAGTTACCGCACGCTTTACCCTGGATGCCCTGCCGGGCAAGCAGATGGCCATCGACGCCGATATGAACGCCGGGCTGATCGACGAGGCCGAGGCCCGCCGGCGCCGCCAGGCGATCGCCCGCGAAGCCGAATTCTACGGCGCCATGGATGGGGCGGCGCGCTTCAACCAGCGCGACTCGCTGGCCACCATTCTGATTACCGCCATCAATATCATTGCCGGCCTGCTGATCGGAACCCTGCAGCAGGGGATCGAACTCTCCGAGGCCGCGCGCACCTACACCGTGCTGACGGTAGGCGATGGGCTGGTCACTTTGATCCCCTCGCTGCTAGTCTCGGTGGCCGGCGGCATCACCCTGACCAGGGCCAATTCGGCGGGACTGCTGGGGAGCGAAATCCGTCAGCAGCTATTAAGCAAGCCGACAACACTCTATCTGGCCAGCCTGGTCTCGGCGGCCATGTGCCTGATCCCGGGGCTGCCCAAGCTGGCCTTCCTCGCCGTGGCGGGGGCGCTCTACTGGGGCGGGAGGCACGTAGCTGCGCGGCCCCTTGCGGCCCCGCCGGTCGAGTTTGCGCCGGGCGAGAAGAAGAAGGCGGAGCAGGCCCAGGGCTCTGATCTGGCCGCTCTGCTGCGCCTGGAAGAGCTGACCCTCGAAATCGGCTTCCAGCTGATCCCGCTGGTGGACGAGAAGCGGGGTGGGCAATTGCTCAGCCGCGTCCGCTCCCTGCGCCGCCACTTCTCCGCGGAGCTGGGCTTTCTCATTCCCCCGGTGCATATCTCCGACAATCTGCGCCTGCGCCCCCGCGAGTACCTGTTCAGCCTGCGCGGCCTGGAGATCGGCCGCTGGCAGACCGAGGGGGCGCAGTTGCTGGCCGTCTCGGGCGACCCCGGGCGCCGTCCCCTGGCCGGCAAGGAGACCCGGGAGCCGGCCTTCGGGGTTCCGGCCATATGGATCGCCCCCGCGATCGAGGATCAGGCCATCGCCGCCGGCTACTCGGTGGTCGACGCGGTGACGGTGATGACCACCCATTTGGGCGAGCTGATCCGCCGCCATGCCTGGGAACTGCTGGGCCGGGCGGAGACCAAGCGGCTGATGGACTCGCTCAACGAGAGCCATCCCAAGCTGCTGGAAGAGCTGGTGCCCAAGCTGCTGACCTTGGGCGAGGTGGGCCGGGTGCTCGAGCAACTGCTGCGCGAGCGGGTTTCGATCCGCGACCTGGGCGCAGTTCTGGAGGCGCTGCTCGAAGCCGCGCCCGTGAACAAGAATGTGGTCGCGCTGGTGGAGGCCGCGCGCCAGGCTCTCGGCCGGCGGCTCATCCGGCCGCTGCTCGACAATGAGGGCCAGTTGCCGGTCCTGCTGCTCGACCCCGCCCTCGAAGAGGAGATTCTGGTCACGCTCAGCCCGGAGATTCGCCAGGGCGAACGCCTCCTCGCCGACAAGGCAGCGCCGGCCATCCCGCTGGTGCGGCGCTTGGCCGATTCTGTGAGGCAACTTATCGGCGCCGCCTCGGCTGCGGCGCTTCCCGTGCTTCTAGTACCAAGTCCGGCGCGCTATCACGTAAAGCGCTGGCTGGAGCCGGTCTTTCCCCGGCTGGCCGTCGTCGCCGCGGGAGAGATTCCTCCCGAGATCCGTTTGCGTCCGGTGGGAACGGTGCGCTGAGGCTTTCGAAGAACGGTGACAAGGGAACGGGACTAGGAAACAGGGTTGGCGATTGACTGAAGGGATGGCAATGGGAATCGAAACAGCGGCCACGGCGGGGAATCAAGGCGCGATGCGCCGGGGCGCTGCCGGGGCCGCGTATCCGCCCGCCGCCTCCGCGCTTCCCATGCTCAGCGGGGAGCAGGAGCGGGTGCTGCTGGAGCACTTGCCGATCGTGCGCTTTCTCGCCCGGCGCATTCACGAGCGGCTGCCCCAGCATGTGGACATCGAGGATCTGGTTTCGGCCGGGGTGGTGGGGCTGATGGACGCCTTTGCCAAGTTCGATCCGGCCAAGAAGGTGCAGTTTCGCAGCTATGCCCAGTTCCGCATCCGGGGAGCGATTCTGGACAGCCTGAGAACGCTGGACTGGAGCCCCCGGGAACTGCGCCGCAAGGGGCGCGCGGTCGAGGAGGCCATCCGGGTGCTGATGGCCCGGCTGGGCCACGCGCCCGGCGAAGCCGAGGTGGCCGCGGAGATGGGCCAGGATCTGGAGGAGTATCAGCGGCTGCTGGGCGATCTCAAGGGCCTGGAGATCGGCACCCTGCACATGGAGCGCAACGAGGATTCGGGCGAGGAGGAGCTGGCCTACGTTCCGGGCCGCCCCGAAGAGGATCCGCTCTTTTGCTGCCTGCGGGGCGAGCTGGAGGACCGGCTGGCCGATGGCATCGCCCATCTGCCCGACCGCGAGCGGCTGGTGATGACCCTCTACTACTACGAGGAGATGACCATGCGCGAGATCGGCCTGGCGCTGGGCGTGGTCGAGTCCCGGGTCTCGCAGGTGCATGCCTCGGCGGTGGTGCACTTGAGAGCCGCGCTCAAGGACCTGGCAGCGCGCGGTGTCTTCGATCGCGGCGCCGTTCAAAAGGCGAAAGAGCGGCCGAGGCGCTGAGCGGCCCGGCCGGTGCGGCGCGCGGGTTGGCAAAGCTGTAGGCTGCGAGGCGGAAGAGGGAACGAGCGCTGGACGCGCGGGGAGGGAAGGCGGATGGAGAAGACGCTCAAGCAGGCCGAGATCGATGCCCTCTTCGAGGCCGCGCGCAGCTCCATGCCGGACTCGTCGCTGCCCGAGGCGCGTGCCCGGGTGGCGCCCTACAACTTCTCCTCGGCCGGACAGATTTCGAACGAGCAGTTGCGCGCCATCAGCATGCTTAACGATCTGTTCGCGCGCAATCTGACCCACAACCTGGCAGCCTGGCTGCGCTCCCGCTTTCAGGTCAACCTGGTTTCGGCCGAGCAGATACAGTTCAACGAGTTTCTGTTGCGCATTCCCGAGATCAGCTACGTGGCCTCGGTGCGCCTGGAGCCGCTGGGAGCGCTCTCGGTGCTCCAGCTGGATCTGGCTTTGGCCCCCCCGGTGATCGATCTGCTGCTGGGCGGCGAGGGCCGGGACGGCCCGCTGCGGGAGCTGACCGACATCGAAGAAGCCATCCTGGGCTCGGTGGTGGAGATCATCTGCCGCGAGCTGACCGCTGCCTGGCAGCCGGTGGGCCTGAGCTTCAACTTCGAGCGCCGCCAGATGCAGACCCAGGTGGCCCGTATCATGTCGGTTACCGAAAAGACTCTTTGCCTGAGCTTCGAGATCCGCATGCCGCACAGTTCGGGGCTGCTCAACCTGGCCTTCCCCGCCGTGGTGGCCAACACCATTCTGCGCCGGCTCACCTCGGATTGGGGCCGCAGCCGCCGCCATGCCAGCGAGACGCGGGCGCGGATGGAGCTCTCGGCGCGCCGCATTCGCTTTGGCGGTTCGCTGCAACTGCCGGCGATGCGAGTGGCGGCGCGAGAGATTGAAAACCTGGAGCCGGGAAAGGTGCTGCGCCTGGATCTGGCCGCCAACACGCTGCCCATCTGGCAGGTTGGCGGCCAGACGCTGGCTGAAGCGCAGCCCATCCGTCACGGAGACCACCGCGGGGCGCGCATCGAGCGCCGGATGGGGGAGGGCGATCGATGAAAACCTATCTCGAGTGCTGGACCGGGGCGGCCGCCGCACTGTTCTCGCAAGCCCTGGCCGGGGAGCCGGAGCTGATTGAGGCGCTGCCCAAGCCGCTCGCGGCAGATGCTTTTGGCTTCGCCGCCGTCCTCGCGGGCGACGAGCAGGGGCGTTTCGCGGTGATTCTCGACGGCAGCATCCTGGAGTCGCCCCTGATGGGAGAGGGGATGGACCAGAGAACCGGTTGGGCCGAGCTGCTGCGCGAGGTGGCTGAGGCTGCGGCTGGGGAGCTGCTGGCCAAGACGGGCAGAAAATGCCGTGTCGAGAGCTTCGAGCCTTTCTCGGGAGAGAGCAAGGTCTCCTGCGCCTTCCAGTTGAAATCCGGCGACCGCGCCTGGACGATTCTGGTCCGCGACGAGGTGCGCGCCCCCAAGCCGGCGGCAAAGCCGGTAACGGACTCGCCGGCCGCGCCTGCGCAGACTCCTCCAGCGGGCTTAAGCTCAGGGATCGAACTGCTGCTCGATGTGGAGTTGGAGGCGACTCTGCGCTTCGGCTGCCGGGAGATGCCGCTGGGCGAGCTACTCGACCTGGGGCCCGGGGATGTGGTGCAGCTGGACCGCCATGTGGCCGACCCCGTCGACCTGATCGTGGGCGACAAGATTGTGGCGCGCGGGGAGGTGGTGCTGGTGAATGGCAACTTTGGCCTGCGGGTGCTGGAAGTATCCGCGCCCAAGAAGCGTCTGGAAAGCATACGATGCCTGTTCTGAGCGGGTGGCCGGCCGGGAAGCCGCGCGTCGGCGCCCGCCCGTCGCCGATCGGGGATCACCGGGCCGAGGAGGCCGCAACAGTCCATCCGGGGCGCGCGCCGGGAAGGGTGCGGCCAGGGTTCTTTCAGACCTGCGCGAATCCCAGTTGCGGGTCGGGCTGGCTGCACCTGTTGCGCAGCCGCACGGCGCCGGTCTTTGAAGGCGGCTGGAGCTGCTCGGCCGCGTGCACGGCGGCGCGGGTGGGCGCGGCGGTCCGCCGCGAACTGGACGCCAGGGGCAGCGCCGAGCAGAGCCACCGTCATCGCGTTCCGCTGGGCCTGGTGATGATGGAACAGGGCTGGATCACCTCCGGCCAGTTGCATCAGGCGCTGGAGGCGCAGAGGGGAGCCGGCGTAGGGCGGCTGGGCCACTGGCTGGTGCGCCGCCAGGGGGTCAGCGAGCAATTGGTGACGAGAGCGCTGGGCCTGCAATGGAGCTGTGCGGTGCTGCCCCTGGAGTTTCACGACGCCGAGGCGCTGGCCCCGCTTCTGCCCCGGCTCTTCGTCGATGCCTTTGGAGCGCTGCCTCTGCGCGTGGCGGCGGGCAGGCTTCTTTATCTGGGCTTTGAAGAGCGGCTCGATCCGGTATTGGCTTTGGCCGTCGAGCGCATGACGGGACTGCGGGTGGAGAGCGGGCTGGTGGCCGGATCGCAGTTCCGCCAGGCTCAGGCGCGCATGCTGAGTTCGAGGTTTCCGCCTGTCGAGCTGATTGAGGCCGGCTCGGAGCCGGCTGTGGTCCAAGCACTATCGAAAGCGATCGAGAGGGCGCAACCGGTTGAATCCCGCCTGGTCAGGGCTCACGATTGCCTGTGGCTCAGGATGTGGATGCGCCTCCAGTCCAGTGCGCTTCCGGAGTTCGCTTCCGTTGAGGATCTGATCTGTTCGATTGGCGCGCACTAGGTTTCTGCCCGTGTGATCTCATACGTTGGGTTTCGCGCTTTTTCACCCTTTCACCAGGAAGAAGGTGAAAGGTGGGGCACGGGGCATTTGCCGCCGAAGCGGGATGGATTCGTCTTCGTAAAGCCATTTGCCGTCTTTTCAGCACTTCAATCGCCTTCACCAACCGCACCGCAGCACCATTGTCCGGCCCAGCGCGTCGTGGGAACATAATCTCAGCGCCAAAGCCAGCCGCCGGAGTTACTTCTTGCAGCGGCTTGTCCGGGCGCCCAGTGGTGGCTCTCCTTCGCAGCAAACCAGCCCCTTTCCCGCGATGTCTATTTGTTGGCGTACTTCAGGCCAGACGCCTGGAGCCAGGGGTTGGGTTCTGAGATCGGTGGATCCTGTGGCAAAGACTCTGGAACCGGGGGGCGGCGAGTCGCGTATAGAGGGGAAGCAACAGCGCGGCGCCGGCGCGTTCCGGTGACGGCGGAGAACGGGCGCCGTCTGAGATCATAGGTCTAATACAGAGAATCAATCCCGCAGGGGTTAGCTGGGTTTTTCTTCACGCATGGGGAGGGTTTTGAGTGGCTGCGTCGCGCAAAGGCAAGAGATTCTGGATTTGGCTGGGCATCGGGGCGTTCGTGATTCTGGTGCTGCTGGCCTTTGGGCTGACGCGGCTGGTCAAGGGTACGTCCATTGACCCCAACAAGCTGGCCAAGGTGACGCGCGCCGATGTGGCGCGCTCGGTGGTGGCCACCGGAAAGATCCAGCCAATCACCCAGGTCGAGGTGAAGAGCAAGGCTTCGGGGATTGTTGAGAAGCTCTACGTGGACATTAACGACCGGGTCCACAAGGGGCAGGAGCTGGCGCAACTGGACCAGCAGGAGATTGTGGCGCAGGTGGACGCGCAGCGGGCGCAACTGGCGGGGGCCGAGGCCAACGTATTCACGTATGAGGCCAACATCGAGCAGGACAAGGTGAACGCGGCCGCGCCCGACCTGCCCATGTACAAGGCCACGCTCGACCGCAATCTGGAGATGCAGAAGCAAGGCATCGTGAGCCGCCAGGCGCTGGACGACGCTAACAAGGATTACCTTGCGGCCCTCACCAGGCGGGATTCGGCACAGGCGCAGATCGGTGTGGATACGGCGCGCTTGAAGCAGGCGCGCGCGCAGGTGATGCAGAGCCAAGCCGGCCTGAAGCAACTGGAGGAGCAGTTGGGCTACACCACCATCGTCGCGCCCATGGATGGAATGATCCTGTCGCGGGATGTGGAGATCGGCGATGCGGTCAGTTCGATCCTGGTGCTGGGTTCGACGGCTACGCTGGTGATGACCGAGGGGGACATCGGCGAAGTTTACGTGCAGGGCAAGGTGGACGAGGCGGATATTGCCCACGTGTACCTGGGACAGCCGGCGCGCATCAAGGTGGAGAGCTTCCGGGACCGGGTTTTTCACGGGAAGGTGACGAAGATAGCGCCGCTGGGCGTGGAAAAGGACAATGTAACGACCTTCGAGGTACGGGTTTCAATCGACAATCCGGGCGGCGAATTGAAGGCCAACATGACGGCCAACGCCGAGATCCTGCTGGACGAGCACAAGGGGGTGCTCACGGTGCCCGAAAGCGCGGTGATGTATGACAACCAGAAGAACGCGTCGGTGGAGATTCCGGACAAGGGCCAGAAGGAAGGCAAGCGAAAGGTCGCCGTGACAGTGGGGCTTTCCAACGGCTCGGTGACTGAGGTTTTGAGTGGCCTGAAAGAAGGGGATCAGGTCGTCTTGCAGCAATAATGTGTTAGTGGTAACCAGTAACAACCGAATTTGGGACGAGGGACATCATGAAGCATCTATTGGTAACAGCGGTAGCGGCATTGATGCTGGCGGCTATCCCGGCGCTGGCATCCGAGGCAACGTTTGAGCGCAACCTGACGGTCAACGGCAGAGTGGAGCTGTCGGTAGCGACCGGCTCTGGCAACATCCATCTCACCCATGGGGCGGATAACCGGGTGCATATCTTCGGGCGGGTGAAGTCAAGCTGGGGTGGAAGCGAGGATCGGGTGCGGGAGATCGCGGCCAATCCGCCCATCGAGCAGACTGGCAACATCGTCCGCATCGGGGCGCGCCACGAGAATCTGCACAACATCAGCATCGACTATGAGATTGAGGCTCCGGCGAACGCTTACCTTGACGCCAGTTCCGGCTCTGGCGACATCACCGACGACGGCGTCGGCGAGAACGCCAAGCTCTCCACCGGCTCGGGCAACATACATGCCACCGGGCTGAACGGGGGCTTCTCGGCGAGCACCGGCTCGGGCAACATCTATGCCGAGCAGACGGGGCAGGGCGACGTGAAGGCCGAGACCGGCTCGGGCAACATCGAACTGCGCAACTTGCGCGGCGGCCTGCGCGCGGGCACCGGCTCTGGCGACATCAAGGTGGGCGGAGTTCCAACCTCGCCCTGGCATCTGGAGACGGGCTCGGGGAATGTGGAGTTTTGGGCCGGCGACGCCGCGCTCACACTGGACGCCTCCTCGGGATCGGGGAGTGTGCACACCGACCGGGAGATGCTGACGCAGGGCTCCAGTGACCACCACCACGTCACCGGCAAGCTGAACGGCGGCGGACCCACGGTGCGCATCGAAACCGGCTCGGGCGATATTCGGGTGCATTGAGAAGACAGGGATCTGGGATTTGGCGGCCCTGCCCTGTATCGGCCCATCCTCCAAGTCTGTTTGGTGTTTTCGCTTCTTATCCTTTCCTTTTGAGGCTGGCCACGGCGCCCTTCGGAAGGGTGGGGCGCTCTTGCTCCATTTGCAAGCAAGAACGGCAGGAGCCCCAATGGTTGACGAGAAAAACTTAGTTGCTTTGCTCACAACACTGCCTCAGAAGAAGCAGCTCGCTTTTGCGCTTCTCATTTTCGAAAGGCTCTTGCCGCGCATGACAGTTTTTTGTGAGGATGCCGGCGTTGACTATTCATGCTGTTTGGGAGCTCAGGATGCCGCCTGGAGCGCTTTGAAAACCAACAGCAAGAGAAGCGCACTCTATCGATCGTCGAATCAAGCATGCTTAAAAAATGCACCGGACACTGAGGATTTCACTCACGATCGGACTTCAGATGCCTTAAATGCTTTCCTTACAGCAAGCGAGATAATGCAATTTGCGCTGGACGGCTCCTTCGATCACGTCGCCTTTGTCTCGACGTTAGCGAAGGATTCCGTGTACCTTTATCTGGCCAGTTTGGAACCCGCTCTTGTGACAACGCGACAGGAGGTCGATCGGATCTCCTCGCACCCCTTCATGCAGCAAGAGTTGCGTCGGCAGGAGGAGGATATCAAGTTCCTTACTGCGCTGCCCGGTCAATTCGATGAGGGGATTGTTTCGGTGATACGAGCACGGGCGAGCAGCCAGCCTCCTATCCTGCCTCCCGCGCGCTAGCGGCGTCCGAATTGCGCGGGGCGTAGAAGCGCTTTAGCCACTGCCGTTTCTTATCCGCCCCAGGAACCGATCGAGTTGTTTCTTGTCTATCCCCTCCACAATGGGCGGCAGGCCCCGGCGCTTGCCCTTAAAGCCTTGAACGACAAAATGAAGGCCGACGCCGTCGTTGCCCCAGCGGACGGCAGTCGCATGCACGGTGATGGAACGTTCGATACTCGGTTCGGAAGAATCCGTGAGGGTCATTCTCACCACGGTTCCGAGGTACCAGCGCTCCTCGGTGACCACGTACAGCCCTGTCGGACTGACGTCGCGGATGCAGTGCTCCTCCGGCGCGCCTCCGGTCCAGAAATAGGCTGCGAGGCATGGCAGCGACTCGCGGGGAGATTTTCTCAGATCGGGAGGATTGGGATTCAGCCAGCGCTCCAGCCAACTTTTCGCCGGATTGACGCTCTTTGTTCCCGATTCGATGAAAGCGCTTCTGCTTGCGGGCCGGGGCTGGCGCCCCTCGGCGGAAAGCTCCGCAGGGGCGCGATTCTCCCATTCCGCCAGATGCAGAATGCTGCCCGGATTCGGTTCTTCCTTCCGCCGTGCGGGAGCCTGAGAGGCGCTCGGGGCCTGGCTTGGAGACGGCATCCTCTTGATGCGCCACGTCATCTCCTCGGCGGCGCAAAGCAGCAGGCGATCGCCGGTTTGCGTCTTCGTGGAATCGATGGTCCGGGTCGGCAGCGCCAAAACGCTGGCCGCGGGTTCAATCGATGTAGAGCCCAGGGAGATGGGGAAGGACTCAACCACGTCGATGACTTCGCAGTTCGCATCCAGATAAATCAGGTCGAGCGGAGTGCGCACGTTGGC
Source organism: Occallatibacter sp. (assembly GCA_050014455.1). Classification (GTDB taxonomy): domain Bacteria; phylum Acidobacteriota; class Terriglobia; order Terriglobales; family Acidobacteriaceae; genus Telmatobacter. Next base: position 9,229 of record JBEKDH010000058.1, on the reverse strand, counting down.
GGCTGAGATGCCCCGGAACGGGAGAAGCCACAGCCCTGCGCCGGACTTGGGTGTGAGCGCCGGCGTCCGATCGCCCAGACTCGCCGGGGAGAAGTCGCCGGCATCGACCTCCATGCCCAGAACGCGCCCCCTGGTCTGGTTGTATGCGCATTGTTTCCTTGCTTCCATGCTCCGCTGACCCCGGCGAGTCTTCGGCAACGGGGCGCAGATTTCCACCCTCGTGCTGCTGGAGGGGGAGTTGCCGGCGCTTTGCCGACTACTTCCTCAAGGCACTCATCGGCAGATTCAGCCAATCGATTACTTGGCCCCGGAAGCGGTTCCAGGCGGCGCGAACGCCATGCCCATGCCTTTTCCTGGCGGTCCGACGAGGACCTGCGGGCTGCACAGGCTGTGCCCGGCATGGAAGCAAGTCTTTCGGCAGCTTGTGCAGACCTGCCCTAACCCCGGGCTGGCTTCCGAAAAACCGTTCCACGATTTTTCCCTTGACATTCGACAGGAGTCCGGGTCACTCTATTGTCGAACTTCGAGGGGAGAACGATGCCGCCATCGACAGACCTGTTGCAGGGAACCCTGGATCTGCTTATTCTGCGCACGCTGGCTCTAGGGCCGATGCACGGCTGGGGCGTGGCGCAGCGCATTCAGCAAGTGTCGAAAGATGCATTGCAGATTGGCCAGGGATCGCTCTACCCGGCGCTCTACCGGCTGGAGTACAAGGGTTGGATTCGCTCCGATTGGGGAGTCAGCGAGAACAACCGGCGAGCGAAGTTCTATGCGCTGACGGGCGCGGGCAGAAAGCAACTGGAGACGGAGCTGGAGACGTGGGAGCGGCTTACGGCGGCAATTGGGCTGGTGCTGGGTCCGGAGGGGCAGTCATGATGAGGGGATGGTTGAGCCGCCTGCCAGGTCTTCTTGGCCGGAGCTTGCCAAGGCGCAAGCGGCGGAGCGAGTTGGACGAAGAGATCCGGTTTCATGTCGAGCAGGCGACCGAGGCGAAGGTCGCGGCGGGCATGACTCTGGCGGAGGCGCGCAGGCAGGCGCTGGTCGAATTCGGCGGCGTGGAGCGCACGCGGGAACAGTGCTATGAGCAGCGGCCCGGCTGGTGGCTGGGCACGGTAATGCAGGATGTGCGCTACGGCCTGCGCGGGTTGCGCCGGAATCGCGGATTTGCCTTGACGGCGGTGATCACGCTGGGGCTGGGAATCGGCGCAACCTCGACCATCTTCTCCGCGATAAACTCGCTGCTGCTTAGGCCGCTGCCGTATCGGGACGCAAGCACGCTGGTGTGGATATCGAATTATTGGCCCAAAATGCATTTGGACCGGGTGATGTCTCCTAACTTCATCGCCGCTCGGTCTGAGAGCAGGTCCTTCGCGCAACTCGCGGCCTACACCTACCTCGACGGCAACCTGACCGGCGCTCGCGAGCCGATGCGGATTATCCGCGCGAACGTAACGGCTAACTTTCTGCCTATGCTGGGCGTGGAGGCGCAGATTGGCCGCACATTTTCCGACGACGAGGATAAGGCAGGCGGATCGAATGTGGTGGTATTGAGCGACCGGCTGTGGCGCGGCCAGTTTCACGCCGACCCCAGTGTTCAGGGCAAGGCGGTGATTCTGGATGGTGTTGAGCAGACGGTGATTGGCGTGCTGCCTCCGCGCTTTCGTTTTCCTGACGTGCAGTTGGAACCCGATGTCTACACGCCGCTCGGACTGGAAACTACTGGGGCCGTGACGGACAGGCGTATCTTTCTTTTATCTGTGATTGGCCGGCTGCGGCCCGGAGTGAGTGCGCAACAGGCGCAGGCGGAGATGCTTACCTTTTTTCTGGCTCGCACACAGCTCTATCCAGTGGGATTCGCGCATATGGCGCAAGGGCAAGAGGCAGCTGTGGCGCCGCTGCAGCAGCATATTGTAGGCGACAATCGCAAGCCGCTCCTCATCCTGTTCGCCTCGGTAGGGCTTGTGCTCCTGATCGCCTGCGCCAATGTCGCGAATTTGCAACTGGCGCGGGCGGCGTCCAGGCTGCAGGAGACCGCGGTGCGCGGCGCACTGGGCGCTTCGCGCACGCGCATCGTTCGGCAATTCCTGATCGAGAGCCTGATTCTCTCGCTCTTCTCCGCGGCCTTGGGGCTGCTGATCGCCATTGCGATCACTGCCCTGATCCGGCGTCTTCAGATGCCTGAAGCGCCCCAGGCCGCCCTCTACTCCGGGGTTGTTCAAATGCTGCGCTTGCCCTTTGGCAAGCTCACCGCAGCGATTGAAGTCGATGGCTGGGTTCTTGCCTTTACGGTGGGCATTGCGTTCTTGACGACGGTACTCTCTGGCCTTGTGCCGGCGATCGGCGGGACTCGCAGCGATCTGAGGATCGCGCTCCAGTCAGCCGGCCTTCGCGTGACGTCGGGACGCGAACACCGGCTCTTGCGTCACTCGCTGCTGCTGGCCGAAGTCGCGCTGGCGGTTGTCCTGCTCGCATCCGCCGGTCTTCTGGTCCGCAGTTTTGTCAACGTTCTGCATTACGATTCCGGCTTCGATCCGGACAACACGCTAACGGCGGTTACGCTTCTGAACTCATCCCGCTATTCGACGGCCGAACGCAGGGAGGCCTTTGTCGATCGCTTGCTGCCGAGACTCTCAGGGCTGCCGGGCGTTACCGCCGTCGCCGCGGCCAGCGTTCTTCCCATTCAACCGTACGATCTGGCCAGCGCCATCACGTTTGAAGGCGTTCCGGCGCCGCCCGTGGGGATGCGGCCGGCGATATCCGTTGTCAGCGTGACCCCGGATTACTTCCGCGCCCTGGGCACGCCGATCTTCCAGGGGCGCACGTTCAATCAATCGGACACCGCACTTTCCGCGCCTGTCACCATCGTGAACCGCGCGTTCGCCAATCGCTTCTTCGCTGGAGACGCCATGGGCAAACGATTTCATTCGATGGCTTGGGGCTCCGAGCACGCGGCAGTCACCATCGTCGGAGTCGCCGAGGACGTCCGGCATGGCGGCCTGGAGCAGGAAGTGCAGCCCGAGATGATCGTTCCCATGGCGCAATTGCCGCAATCTTCAGTCAGCATCGCCGTGCGCACCACGGGAAGTCCCACGGCACTTGCCAATGCCCTGCGCGAGGCTGTAACCGCGGTTGACCCCGAGCAGCCTGTATTCGATATCGAAACCATGGATCAGCGGGTGTCGGAGGCTGTTGCGCAGCGAAGGATGATCATGTTGTTGATCGCTTGCTTTGCCATGCTCGCAGTGGTTCTTTGCGCGGTCGGCGTTTACGGAGTTTTCGCATACTCGGTTACACAGCGCATGCGCGAGATGGGCATACGTCTGGCTCTCGGCGCCTCGCGCAGCGGTTTGCTCCGGCTGGTGGTGACTGAGGCAGCGCGGCTGATCGTAGTTGGAGGCATCCTCGGAGTTGGCGCCGCGCTTGCGATGAGCAGGCTGCTGTCAAGCTTGCTGGTGGGCGTGACTCCCCACGATCCGATTTCCTTTTCGCTCGCATGGGCGCTGATGACGGCGACGGCGCTGCTGGCAAGCACCATACCCGCGGCGAATGCGGCGCGAACGGACCTTGTAGCCGTGCTTCGTTCCGAGTAGAGGCAGTGAGTTTCGAGCAGTTGGCGAAGCAGGCGGAGCCGCTCGCGGCGCTTCGCTATGAATAGATCGCAATGGAAGCGTCCTGGGCCACGCTCTCGCAACAAGTGCCCCGGTGACGCACACCAAGAATAGGATATTGACGGCCTTCCGCGATCCGTGAGAGCGCTTTAGACTTTGCTGTCTCTGAACGGCTGCAGGAACTGATCGAGTTGCTTTCTACTGATACCGCCAACCACATGATCGAGCCCGCGGCCGAGTTCTTTGCCATCTTGAAAGACAAACTGGAGACCGACGCCATCGTTGCCCCAACGGAGAGCCTTCGCATTCACGGTGATCGAACGCTCGACCGTTGGTTCCTTTGAATCCGTCAGTGTCATCCTCACCACTGTGCCCGGGTACCAGCGCTCATCGGTAACAACATACAATCCGGTGACACTTATGTCTTGAATGACATGCTGCACCGGAACGCCGCCGGTCCAGAAATAGGCTGACAGGCCCGAGAACGACTCGCGCGCGGCCTTCCGCGGCAGGTCAGGTTCCGGAGACAGCAAGCGCTGCCACCAGCTCTTCGCCGGCTTGATCTCCTTCTTCTGCGATTCGACAAGGGCCTTACTGAACAACTGCTGAGACTGGGCGGAAGCCTCTTCCACGAGTCTTGGCTTGGCGCGATCCTCCAATGGCACCACATGAAGTGAATCGCTGCGGACCGGCATTTCTCTCCGCGGATCGGCAACTTGCGCGGAGGGGGCAGCCTCGGCTACCTCGGCCAACCGCTGTAGACGCCGCTTCATCTCTTCGGGAGAGCAGAGTATCAACTCATCGCCCGGCTGGGTTCCGGTCGATTCGATGCTGTGGGATGGCAGTACAAGGACGCTTGAGGCCGGCGGGCTGGAAGGAGAAACCCGGAAGATCGGGAAGGACTCTACCACGTCGATGACCGTACAACTTCGGTCCAGATAGATCAGATCGAGCGGGACATGCACACTGGTCGCGGAAATACCACGGAAAGGAACCAGCCACAGACCCGCTCCGGACTTGGGGGCAAGCGCCGGTAGCCGATCGTCGAGACTGGCCATGTTGAAATCGCCGCCATCGATGTCCACTCCCAGAAAGCGCTCCCTGGTCAGGTTGTAAGCGCAACTCTTCCGTGCTTCCGCGGAGCCATTCGCCATCGGCGAACCCCCGGGAGCTTGCCGTTGGTTCCCGGCTTTGATGCCCCCTAGATCGCGAAACACAGGCGTTGCCACTTTCAATCCCTCACGGCGCTCATCTGCAGGACTCCGCCAATCGATCGCTTCTGCACGGAGTTGACTCAATTCGACCGGATCCCCTATTCGGCGGGCGGGCAGGATAAGGACGGTTCCTCATCGTGCAACTCTCCCCCTCTTGCGCGGCTCAATACGGATTTCCGCATTGAACAGACTGCCACCGGACCTAGGGGTGCTGCAATACCACTATCATCTCACCTTGTGAGATCGACGTGTTACCAGTTTACCACAAAGGTAGTAAGCGCATTGGTACCTCAACGCGATTTTTCTGCAGGTTCCGAGAGCGTTTGCGGAGAACAAGTTTCAATAGGGATATTCACTCCGCGCCCCGTCGATGAGAGTCCGTTCGCGTCCTGGAGCACTTGAGCGCTTCCCCGTTACACTGAAGGCATGGTTCACCAACTTCGTTCTATTCCTGTTGAACGGCTGAAATTGCTGGTCTTCGATCTGGATGGTACGCTCATTGACTCGGCGCAGGACCTGTGCAACAGCGTGAACGCGACCTTGATTCACTTTGGGCGCGAGCCGCTGGAGGATGCGGTGATCGCCGGCATGATAGGCGACGGGGCGCTGATGCTGGTGCGGAGGGCATTTGCCCCGGTGGACGAGGACTTGCTGGGCAAGGCCCATGCCTGGTTTCTCGACTACTATCGCGAGCACAAGCTGGACTACACTTACGCCTACGAGGGGGTTCTGGAGGCGCTGGCGGCGTTGCGCGAGCTGCACGACGTTCCCGGCGAGGCGGGCCGGGCAATGGCCGTACTGACCAACAAGCCGGTTCGTCCGGCGCGGGACATCTGCGCTGCGCTGGGCCTAACGCCTTACTTTCTAAGCATCTACGGGGGAAACAGCTTCAGTACCAAGAAGCCCGATCCCCAGGGGTTGCTGGCGCTGATGGCCGAGGCCGGCGCGCGTCCGGAGCAAACAGTGATGATCGGCGACAGCAAGGTGGATGTGCTTACGGCGCGCAATGCCGGGGCGTGGTCGATCGGCTGCACCTTCGGCCTGGCGCCCGAGACGCTGACGGCGACTCAGCCGGACGTGCTGGTGGATTCGCCTGCGGATTGGACGGCAGCGCTCAATCCAGAGCAGACTTGCTGACGGAACACTGTAGGCTGAATTCATGGATGAGTCGCAAGCTACGCCCTTTGAAGGCTTCAGTCCCGGAGCCCTGTCTCCTAGAGGCCCTGCCCAAGGCCCAGTTCATCTGCGCCCGCTGCGTATCGTGCTGCCCGGCGGCAGCGGGCAGGTGGGCCAGATGCTGGCGCGCCACTTTCAGGAACGGGGCCATCACGTGACCGTGCTTACCCGCGGGCCTTATACCGCATGCTGGCAGACCGTTCAATGGGACGGGGAACACGCGGGCGACTGGATTGAGACCCTGGAAGGCGCCGACCTCTGCATCAACCTGGCCGGACGGAGCGTGAACTGCCGTCGCAACGCGGCCAACCGGCAGGCCATCTACGAGTCGCGTATCCGCTCGACGAAACTGCTCGGCCAGGTGATCGCCGGGCTTGCCGATCCGCCGCGGCTGTGGCTGAATGCCTCGGCTGCCACCCTGTATCAGCGTTCCCTCGACCCCAGCGGAACCGATTTGCCGCTCGATGAATCCAGCCCGGTGGGCGGCGGGGAACCGGCTGGCGATCCGAAGGCCCCGGCATGGGGAGGAGGGCGAGAGTTTTCAAAGCGCGTAGTCAGGGATTGGGAGCACGCGTTCTTCGCGGCTGAAACTCCGCGCACCCGCAAGGTGGCCTTGCGCAGCGCGGTCACCTTCAGCCCCACGCCGGGCAACGTCTTTGCCGTGCTGTCGAACCTGGCGCGGCTGGGTCTGGGCGGCGCACAGGGTAGCGGCCGCCAGTTCGTCACCTGGATTCACGAGGCCGACTACGCCCGCGCCGTGGAATTCATTGCCGCTCATGAGGAGCTTGACGGCCCCATCAATATCGCCTCGCCAAACCCGCTGCCCAACCGCGAGTTCATGGAGGCGCTGCGCGAGGCGTGGGGCAGGCCGAATGGTCTGCCAGCGCCTTCGCTGTTCATCCATCTGGGCGCCTTTGCGATGCGCACCGAGGCCGAGCTGGTGCTGCAAAGCTGCCGCGCCATCCCGGGCCGCCTGCTCCGGGCCGGCTTCCAGTTCGAGTTTCCCGAGTGGCCCGAAGCCGCCGAAGACCTGGTGAGGCGGTGGAGGCGGAGGAACGATTGACAAGGTAGGTCACCTTCACTGTGAAAGGCCTACTGGGCGGCGGGGAGCAGGCGAAAGAACCAACTCTTACCATTGTGGCCCTGCAAAGCAACGTGCATTCCGTCCGTGATGAGTTCGCCTTGCCGCCCATCTTCGAATTCCACAACAGCCTCAACGGTCCAAAAGGTCGCCTCGTCCCATGACATGTAGCAAGAAACGCTTTGAAACCTCCCCTGCCAGACCCTCCTCACAGTGTTGAGGAGTTCCTTTTGCGCCGGAGCATTTCCCAAGCCCGCGAAACGAACAACCCGAATGGCTCTAACCTTTCCTCCCTCGAATTCTCCCACTGAATTCGGATGGTCCAAATACTGAGAGCGGCCTCCGCAGGGAGTGTCGAGGATTCTGACTTTTCGGTCTAACTCGCCACGGTCGGCAGCGGCGGCATGGACTTGAATCTCCGGCGTAATTGCTGCTGAATCCGCAGGGACTTGTCCCCGTGAGAGAGGCTGAACGAAAAGCCAAGCGAGAGCGACTGGAAATACTCCGATCCGTCTCATGATCGAGTTTATTGATTTCATAAACAGGCCTCTTGTCACATGCGTCAACTCAGGACTCGCTGCCGCGAAGCGGATACAGGCTCTGTTTACCTGGCCTGTGGCACACCGGCTCACCTATTCGGAGTAATGTCTGTGACCGGCAGGTCGATGTGGCCGAGGAGAATCTCAAACCGGCGCTGCTCTTCGCGCTTGTAGGTTTCCTTGTCGGGCCATAGCTCATTGATGAAGCGTTCTTCGTCGGGATTGGCAGTGGTGGCCACGGTCGAGTTTTTGTAGACGATAGTGACACGATAGTCCCAGCGCAGCTCTTCTGAAACATGGATAGTCGGAGATTCGATTTTCACGGAGAGAATACGGCCGGTGGATTGAATCTTCTGCAGCAGCGGGTAGTGGTTCTTTAGGAAGAGCTGGAGGAATTCGGCCTGATGGCCCCACTGGCACTTGTAATAGTACTCGACGGTGTAGGGCTGATCGGCGCTGACCTGCGGCGGCGCACCCTGCGCCCGGAGCGGGGCGGCAAAGGGAGCGGCAAAGACAAGGGCGAGAACGGCGAAGAGAATCTTGCGCATAGTGCCTCCTTGAATTGGCTGGTTGCATTGTACCGCGCGGTTGCCGGACAAGGCAGGCCGGAGCGTTGCCTGCGCCCGCGGCTGTGCGGCGCCGCCTACGTGTGCAGGTTGTATTCCGGCGGTCCGGCAATCACCAGACCGCTCTTCTGCCGCCCGTGGATGTACCAGCAGCACCAGGCTGTTTCATGCAGTTGCCTGTCGCGAGGCGCAATTAAGTCCTTGTAGACGATCTTTCCATAGATAAAGGCCTTCTCTTCCCAATTTGCGACCCGCTTGAATCTCTCCTCGGTTTCGCAAATTCCTTTTCCCTCTTCGCGGCAGAAGGACTTGATGGCCGTGGCTTCACCCGGAAGCAGAATGATCGGGACACGCGGCGCTGCCGGTTCCCCATATTCGGGAGGGGTGGGGAGGTGGGTTTCATCGACAACAATCTTGATCCGCTCCGCAGTAGCGACAATCGTGGCGGGAGTGCGGCCGCGGTTGGTGGCCATTACGGTAAAGCTGTTCTCTACTCTCAGCGATGGCTCGACGGTTATCAGCAGCCAGGGCCTCTCCGCATCGACGATGGCTTTCGCATTCAACAATGCGGCCTCGGCTGCTGCTTCCGCAGCCGCTGCAGCGCCTTCCGCGGAAACCAACAGGCGTTCAATCTTCCTCAGCGCGGAGAGTGTCAGCCAGATTGCGGATAGACCCTCGATAGCGAGCACAACGCCGGCAGCCCACAGGATGCGATCGTGCCAGGACCACTGCGCCGGAGTTGGAGCCGGAAGAGTGACGATCATGCGCGGCTGCTGGTCCTCGCAGGGACCGCCGCTGCATTCGGTTTTGCCGGTTGGGCTGCCGGCGCTGGAGCCGCCGGATGCCGGCGGAGCTGCGCCGGAGGAAGCTGCGGCGGGCGGAGTTTGCCAATTGGCGGCATCAGCATCGTTAGCCTGCCCGGATGCCGGCACGGATGCTTGCGCGATGGTCAAAAACACCGCGAAGAAAGCCAAACCTTTCAATCCCATGGCGCAAATGTACCACACGAACCCGCCGGTGCGGCGTGGCGGCCGGCAAGCTCACT
>JBEKDH010000057.1:0-22228 GCA_050014455.1 Occallatibacter sp. | reverse complement strand
CTTCAGCCATTCGGCGTCATGCCGAATCAGCCCCAGATACGAGATGTTGGTCTGGACAGGCAGCTCCAGCGAAGCCGGCTTGCCGGGGCCAAAGACCTGCTCCCAGGTGCCGGACTTCTTGTAGCCGTTGGCGGCCCAAACGTCGCGGAACTCGGGGATCAGATTGTCCTTACGGGCTTCCAGGTAACTCATAAGTTCGGCGGGAACTTGCCCGGCATAGGCGCGGTTGGCGGCCGGCGAGCGATCGCGCGAATCGCGCAGAACGCCGACTTCGTTCTCCACCTGCATCATCAGCACGGTGTGCTCGGCGCCGTCCACTTCCTTGATGTGGTGCATCAGGGCGGCAAAGGCTTTGGCGTCGGCAGCCGCCGTGGCTTCGCCGAAGGTGCTCAGGGTCTCGACAGGGCCGACGATGGAAACTGTTTTGCCTTCGTCGATCTGAATGCGGGGGAAGCGCGCATAGTCCTTCTTCACCCATACAGGCGGATAACTCGAAGTGCCGTTCTTCCAGCAGCCGAACCAGAGAACGACGAGGTGCAGATGGTTCTCCCGCGCCTTGGCGATCACGCCATCGAGCTCGGTAAAGTTGAACTTGCCCTCTTCCGGCTCGGTTTGCGCCCAGGAAATGGCCACCAGCACGGTGTTCAGGTTGCTGGCAACGAGCTTGGGCCAGACCGGTTCCAATTGCTCCAGGCTGCTGGCCGCGTTGTTGGAAAGCTCACCAGAGGTGATCAGGAACGGCTTGCCATCCACGACCAGTTGCGTGGCGTTGCCCTGCCTATGCAGGTGTGGAATTCCCGAATCGGTTTGCGCCTGGCTCAAAGCCGCGACGCAAGAAGCACAAAGCATCCATCCAAACAGGTACATCCGACTCATTCGCATCGATAACTCCATTTTGGGGTTGATTCGCCTAAATTTGCCGTCAAGACGCTTTCGGTTCGTGCCGGAGGCACTTTCAGGCGCAATTTCTGGTCACCTACCGGATTGCGAGCCATTTTACGCCTCCCAGCGTTCGCTGAACAGCCGCTCGGTCACTCTTCCCTGCCTCATGCAGGCTTCACTTTCCGACCCGCTTATCGCGGGCATCGTTCGCATTCAACTCAGTTCCACTTAACGATGCGGATCAAATTGGAATAATCGTCTGTCCATACCTGCGTTCCGGAAGGCGCTTCCAAAGGCGCCCAGTGAGAATCCGTCCCCAATTCACCCAGGTCGGCCTTGGTGCGCGCCATCACGACCCACTGCGAAGCGAGTTTTCCCTGGTCGAACTGCGCGTGGGAAAGGGCGGTGTCTTCGTCAATAAGGCACACCAGCCCGGCATCGCGGGCCAGTGCGCCGAAGACGGGCGCCAGTTTCAAGTGGTTGTTGCTGACGTGGAAGGCAAGCGTGCCTCCCGGCGCGAGCTTGCGCAAATACAGCGCCAATGCTTCCCTGGTGATCAAGTGCATTGGAATCGTATCTCCGCTGAAGGCATCGAGAACGATCAGGTCGTAACTGCCGTTCGGGGCATCGCGCAGCTTGAGCCGCGCATCGCCTAGCACAATCGCCGCATGGGGGGCGCACTGGCCGAGGAAGGTAAAGTAACGCGGGTCCGATGCGATGCGCACGACGGCAGGATCGATCTCGTAGAAAGTCAGCGACTCGCCGGGCCGCAGATAGCATGCCATCGCGCCAGCTCCCAGGCCCACGACGGCCCACTGCGGCTTGGGGAGATCGCCATGGATTCCATAAAGGGTTCTGGCCTGCATGGCTCTGAGGATGCTTCCGGCCGGACCGGAGTTTGCATAGTACGCCAGCGGCTCGCGGCTTCTTGCCGGGTCGAGGCTCTGGATTCCATGAACGATGGCGCCATGAAGAAGATACCGAAACGCGCCGGACTGGTCGTTAGCTACGCGCAAGACGCCGAAGAAGCTCCGCTCCTTATGGAGAAACCTTCCGTAGGGGCCAGCGAAGAGCGAAGAAGCGATGGTTAGCGCCGCCAGCCCTGCCGCGAAGCGCAGCGGCCGCGCGGCGAAGCTCAAGCACCAAACCATCGAGTAACCGAAGAGAAGAAAGACAAAGACGGGGTTGGGCTTAAAGCCGAAATGCGAAAACCCGGCGATGAGCGCAGCCATGCTCATGCCCAGCGCCAGGGGCAAAAGCAGGTCGTTGCGTTTGGCCCTTGCAGCCTTGTCCGGCGGCTCGGGCTTTTGATCGATGGCGGGGCGCAGCGCCGCCGCAAACACGAGGGCGAGCGGAAACTCGGTCAAGGTGGAGAAGATCACCGGAGCAAGCAACGCATTGAAGATGCCGCCAAGCACGCCTCCCACGGAGATCAACAGATAGAATTCCGTCAAGCGGCCGACTTGCGGCCGGGTTCGGACCAGCTCGCCATGGCACACCATGGCAACTGCAAACAGCGCCAACAGGTAAAGCGGAAACAAGACCGGCAACGGAATTTGGCTCTTGCACAGGGTTGGAAAGAGCGCAAGAAGAAGAACGGCAGGCAACCTGCGTACCATCCAGAGATGCGAAATGGGCGGCCGGCTGGCGAAAACCAGCACGAAGCTGAGCAAGTAAATCGCCAGCGGCAACACCCAGAAGAGAGGAATGGGAGGAACATCTGTGGTCAGCACGGTGGTCACGCCAATCATCAGGCTGGAAGGCACAAAGGCCAGCGCGATCCAGCGCCAGCGCTGGCTCCATGCGACCTTCCGATCTCCGCCGATTTCTTGGAGCGGAACGGCCTCGGCCATAGCGATGGCGGGTCTTGCCCGCCACACCAGGGCGCCACAAGCCGCAATCATAGCGACAAGGAATGCGTAGCCATAACTCCAAAGATGGCTCTGCTGGCTCAGCCGCAGCGTCGGTTCCAGCAGCAACGGATACCCCAGCAATCCCACCAGGCTGCCCGCGTTGCTGGCGGCGTATAAGAAGTACGGGTCGCTGGCTTGTTTGTGCCCCGATTGCGCAAACCATCGCTGTAGCATGGGCGTCGAGGCCGAGAGCAGGAAAAAGGGCAGCCCCACCGCAACCGACAGCATGCCCAGTATCGAGAACACCGGACTGACCTGTGCGGGAGGCTCCCAACCGGCGGGGAGTCGCAAAGGCAGCACAGCCAGGAACGTCAGTGCGAGGCCGATATGCACGGCAATCTGCGTTCTGCGTCCCAGCCACCTTGTAGACGCGTGCGCATACAGGTAGCCGGCCAGCAGGACAGCCTGAAAAAAAACCAGGCACGTGTTCCAGACCGCCGGTGTGCCACCCAGCATGGGCAGGGCCATCTTGGCCAGCATCGGCTCTACCAAAAAGAGCAACGTGGCGCTGAGAAACATGGAAACGGCGAAGACGGCAAGCAGCACTGGTTCTCCAGATCCCTAAGCAAAGTCTGTAAGTTAACTTGCAAGTATCGTTCGCGAAGGTGGCAATGTCAAAAAGACCAGGGCGCGGCAAATCCCGCTGCGTTCGATGTGCCGGGATGCATGGAGGAAGGCACTGTCAAGGCCTCGGAGCCTGCTTTAGCGCCAGCTCGATGCGTCCGATCGGCCATCGGAGCGAATCGGGGGATGCAGCAGACTCAGAATCAGTTTGCCTGCGCGGCGAAGTATTGGGCAACCTGCTGCCAGTTATCCACGCGAACAAAGCCGGTTGCGGCCAGGTTGTGCGGTGCGGTGTAAAGAAGGCCCTGGCCCTCGAAGCGCAAAAGGTTCCGGGGCAGGTCGTCGACTAGGTAGTCGGCGCGCAGAATGGACTTGTTGCCGCAGAAGACGTAATGCGTGGGCGGGATGAACGGGAAGTGGCGCTGAAGCCAGCGGTACTTTGGGCCAAGCGAGTTGGGGACCGTCATGGCCTGCGTGGCGATGAAGATCTCGAAACGCGCGGAGAGGTCTTTGAGCACCTGCTGGGAGTCGGGGATGACGGCCAGATCCTCGAAAAAGTCTTCTGCGTCGAGAAAGGCGCGCAGTTGCTGCTGGCGGTCGAGGGGCGCGATCTCCCAGAGGCCCTTGCCGGCCAGGTCTTCAGGAGTAACGTCTTCGTCAAAGGTCTGGTTGTAGCGGCGCAGGTGCTCGGCGAGCGTATCCGCCATGACCTCATCCATATCGACACAGATGCGCTGCAAGGGAAACTCCTGAAAGGCGTATATGTAGACCAGCCGGGCCAGTCCCACAGAAGAATGCTAGCAGGACAGCATTACACGCCGGAAACAGCGGCAGGTCCGTCGTGGTTCTGTCTACACTTCCTTCTCACCCGGAGACGGTAGTCGACATAAACAGCGGTGCCAAGGAGAAACGTTACGACTTCCAGCACGGTGGCCTGAACGGCGCCGATGTGGTTGTACAAGCCAAATCCCACGACAGGCGAGCCGTGGAAGAGCAGCGGCAGGTCCGGAAGCATTGGACGACCGTAGTCCCAATGCCAGGTTCGGAAGGAGAAGGTGTTGAAGGGAATGGGGTGGGAGATCAGGTCGAGAATCCAATGGCTGAAGACCATAAGCCCGGCAACCACGCCGGCGCGAAGGCTGCGAAAGATGCGCTGGACCAGCAAAGCAACAGCAACCGACCAGCAAACGGACATGAAAAGACCGTGCGACCAGGGGATGCCCTTTTCAGCGGACTCGATGCCTGCATAGCCAAATGCGACCGCCAGGAGGTCGAGGAGGAAGGTAGCCAGCAAAAGAATGCCCAGGGGCGCCTGCGGCGCAAAGCGCTTGGCCGCCATTCCCACTGAGAAATGTCCGATTGGTCCCATAGAGTCTTGCAGTCAGTGTAAAGCCGTTGGAAGACCTGTCAAGCGCTGGCCTGGCGGGTCTTGCGGATGGCGCGGCCAGCGCTGGGCGTGGCGGGCGGCTCTGGCGGCGGTGGGGGAGCCATCGCTGGATCCCAATAGAGCAGGCGGCCGCAACTGTCGCAAGCGAGCAGTTCGCCGTCGCGGAGCTGATTCCAGGTTTGCGGGCGGACACCCATGCGGCAGCCGGTGCACTGCTGATTATCGGCGCGGGCCAAACCGGTGCCGCGCGAGCCGGAGAGACGATCGTAGCGAATAAGCCACTGGGGCTCGATGAGCGGACGCAGAGCTTCGCGCTCGAGGTTGAGGGCGGCCAGCTCGGCGGCCAGTTCCCGCTGCCGCAGGGCGGCGCGTGCCCGAGTAGTCTCAAACGCGGCTGCGAGGGATTCGACCAGCGCGCGGGCGGCGGCAAGCGCGGGTTCCAGCGCTTCAGAACGCTCCAGGCTGGCGAACTCGTCGTTCTCCAGCCGGTCGGCCTCGGCGACGGCGAAGCTGATCTCGTGCTGCATGGCCGCGACCTGCTCGGTGGTCTTGACGGTATCGAGCTGGGTGCGGAAGCGGGCGGCCTTCTGGCGGTGGGAAGCGATCTCACGGTCAAGGCGGGTGCGCAGAGACTCTTCGTTATTAAGTGCATTCGTGGTGGCGGCAGCCTGACGCTCGGCGGCGGCCAGCGCGGCCTCGGCCTGAGCCACTTCGGCAGGCAGAGCGCGCGCGGCCGTGGTGACGCGGGCGCGCTCCAGATCCAAGCTTTGCAATTTCACGAGGTTTTCAATGTGCGCTTGCATTCCTGTTATGAAGTCTACGGCATTCGCGTCTATTGAGAAAATGAAGGCGGAGAATCCTGCGACAATGAGAAGCGATCTGGAGACATGTTCGGTGGCGATTCGAAGATCTTACTGGCGCAGGCATCGGTGGCTCAAATGGGTCGCGGGCGCTTTGCTGGCAATGTTGGTTGGGTTGGCTGCGATTGTGGCCGTGCTAGCGCGCCGGGCTGAGCCGTTCCTGCGCGCACGGATCGTCGAGGAGTTGCAAGATCGCTTCCATGCGCGGGTTGAGTTGGACAGCTTCCATGTGACGCTGGGCAATAGCCTGGAGGGCCAATGGGGGTTATGGGCTGAGGGCAAGGGGCTAAGGGTCTGGCCGCCGGCGCAGGTGGCAGGCGTATCTGTTTCCGGAGCGGCAGAGCAGACTGGGCCTGGGACGGTCAAGCCGCCGCAGCCGTTGGTCGAGTTGGCGGAGTTTCGCTTTCACGCGCCGCTGCGCTACGAGCCGGGCCAGCCGATTCCCATCTCCCTGGTGCGGTTGAAGGAGCTGAAGGTGGACCTGCCGCCGAAGTCGCACTTTGGACACGGTCAGGCTGGCGCTGAGCAGTCGAAGAGCGGCGGGGGGGTGCTGCGATTTGACCTGGACAGCGTCGAGTGCAGCGGGGCGGACCTGACGCTGGAGACCAGCAAGCCGGGAAAGCTGCCGATGGAGATTGCCATCGCCCGCTTCAAGTTGACGAATGTGGGCGGGGCCGGCGCGATGGGATTCGAAGCTGAGCTGACCAACCCCCGGCCGGTGGGAACCATCCACACAAAGGGAACACTTGGCGCGTCGCATGAGGCTGACCTGGGCGAAGATCCCATCCGCGGCGACTATCGATTTGAGCATGCCGATCTGGCCGCCTTCAAGGGGATTGCGGGGATTCTCTCCTCCACCGGCCATTATGAGGGGACGCTGCGCGACCTTGTCGTCGATGGCGAGACGGATACGCCGGAGTTCCGGCTGCGGCCCTTCGACAATCCGCTGCCTCTTCATACGAAGTTTCACGCCAAGGTCGACGGAACCAACGGCGATACATGCCTACAGCCCGTCGAAGCGACGCTCGGGCACTCTCACTTTGAGGTCCACGGGCAGATCGTGCGCGTTCCGGTTGCGGGAGCTGGCAGCGTGCCGCAGAGCGGGGGGCACGATATTGCGCTGAATGTAGACGTTGACCGGGCTCGCATTGAGGATTTTCTCCACCTGGCGAGCCGCGGAGACACCCCCATGCTGACCGGCGCCTTGACCATGAAGGCCGCTTTGCACATTCCTCCGGGGACTCCGGAGGGGAGCACGCCGGTCCATGAGCGGATGCAATTGAAAGGGAGTTTTGCGCTCGATCAGGCCCAGTTCACCAGCGAAAAGGTACAGGACCGCATTGAAGAGCTGAGTGAACGCGGGCAGGGCCGCCCCAGGGACGCAAAGACCGCCGACCCGGCTGCCGTCCGGTCGCGTATGGAGGGAGATTTCCAGATGGCAGGCGGAGTGATTACCCTTCCCAGCCTGACCTATACGGTTCCTGGAGCGACCATCCAATTGAAGGGCACTTATGGGGTGGAGGGCGGCACGCTGGATTTTGCGGGCTCCGCGAAGATGGAAGCCACGGTCTCACAGATGGTGGGCGGATGGAAAGGAATGCTGCTCAAGCCGCTGGACCGGCGTTTAGAGAAAAATGGAGCGGGAACGGAGGTTCAGATTCACATCAACGGGACGCGGGAGCAGCCGGAGTTCGGTGTGGATTTCGGCCGGATGAAGATGAGTTTGGCTGCTCATCCGTAGGGCTGAGACTTGCGGCGTCCACCATTGCTGCGGGGACCACGATGCGGTCGCGGCGCAACGCCCGGCGCTCAAAGAATGGCGGCACGGAGAAGAGGGCAGCTTCCATGCTCTTCGTTCCGGGAGCCGAAGATCTGACTACGATTTCATGGCAACTCCGGCCTGCGCGCGCCTTCGCAACAGAATGCCAACCAGGCCAAACAGGCCAGTGCCAAACAACAGCAGACTGCCAGGCTCCGGGCTGAGGGAAAAGGTTCCTGCCCCAGAATTCGTATTCGCAGTAATCGGGTCGTATTCAGCCCATCCTTCAATATAGGGAAAGCCTCCCTCCCAGAGGTTGAGTTCCATTCCATCGAAGCTGAAGAGCAGGCCGTTGTAGTCCAGATTTTCGCCTCCACTTCCCGCCGGATAGAGCAGATCGTCATAGGTGAAGCCCGAAACTGGGTCCGTTTGGACGGAACCGCCGATTGTGTCCGGGTTCTGGATCAGAGTAAGAGGACCGCTGTTCGTCCCATCGTCAAATGTCCCGGTAACGCTCGATATCAACCACGCTTCCGAATCGTAAGTGGCGCTGTAGCCAAGATCTGTGCCGGCCAGCGTGCCTGATCCATACACACCACCGGGCGCGGAGTAGGTAAAGTCAAACGAGGAGTCTGCCTTGGCAAATGGAGCAATGACCAGGGCCGCTGCCAGTGCAAGCAACGCCAACGACGGTTTCTTCATCCTTGCCTCCTTGTATTCCCTATTGCTAATACCGCGTCTTAATGATTTCGTGCTTTCCCAGGTTCCCAAATGCCAGGGACTTGGGGCGCCCAGGGTTTCTGTTCGAATTCCCAAATCTCATGGACACATCGCTAGCGAGCCGCAAGCAACGATTCCGGCTTTGTCCGCGAATAATGGAGAGCCCCGATGGCGCTGAACTCCATCTCCAAAGACAATGGACTCTCCTCGATCACGCGAAAGCCCAGCCGTTCATAGAGCCGGCGCGCACGATGCTCCGGCCTCACTGCTAGCGTCAGCTTGGCGCCCGCTGCCTCCGATTGCCGCTGATAGAGGCGAAGTGCCCAACTCCCCAATCCTTTGCCGCGATGCTCGGCCAGCACGGCGATATCGACAATCCGCCAGCGATCGGGCACGCAATCGACCAGAATTCTTCCCACCGGCCCGGCGCTCCGCGTTTCGTCATCGACGCAAAGAATCGCATCCGCGGCGCGGGGAAAATCGGCAGAGTAGCTCTGCTTGCGCCCCCGATACTGCATCTCGATCAGCAACCTGAAAAGCTCGGCATTCGGCCGGAGGGCGGCCAGATGCTCCTGCGACTCCGCGAAGAGCCGGAAAAGGAATTGCTCGTCCTCCGGCTGCGCGGGTCTCAGGAAGCAACTGGCCGTATTGCGCTCGATGGCAAGTGTCATGCGCGCTATCTCATGCTGGTAAATTCAATGGCCGCTTGCGCAGCTTAACTCCGCGAGGGGAAGATGCCTACCAGCGCGATGATGAAGTTCACCGTCAGGAACGGCTGGAGGTTTGCGTGGGGCAGATTGCCGCCCGCGGCGGCGACGGCTGTGGGAGCCAGGGTGCCGGTCGCCGAATTCGACGTGTAGCTCTGAGTGAGAACCGGGGGCCGTGAACCGTCGGCGGTCTCGGCCAGTATCTTGCCGGTGGGATCGGCGCTGTTGCCGGCCACGTTGTTCACGTTCACAAGATGATTGTGGACAGGCATCTGATTGCTCAGCAGCGTGACGTTTTCCGCGCCGCCAGCTTCGCCCATTACATACACGCTCAGGCCAGCCCCGCTCCCTTGATGGATCGGCACGCGGCCTTGCAGGTTAGGCAAATTGAAGGTTGTGGTGCCGTTGCCGCCGAAGGTGGTTCCCAGCAGCGCAAACAGCGCTGAGTATTGCGAGATGGACAGAGTCTGTCCATTGCACAAGGCCCAGCCCACTGGAGCAAAGTTGAAACCTGTCATCCTGATTTCGCCCAAGAATGGATCTGACATTCTTCTTCTCCTTTGGTGATGCTGCATTGGTTTTCGTGCCGCGAGATCGTCCCGTCGCAGCTGCTTGCCGATTCGTTTACAACGGTCCAATCTTTCCGCCGCCCATCTCGCGTTCTAGAAACAAGCCAGCGCGGTTGACCACAACACGTAGGGCGCGTCGTTCGTTTGTGTGATTTGGAGCGTGAGCGTATCCCCGGCCGCGACCGCAAAGGTGTCGGTTGTATCGGAACAAGAGCTTCTCGCGCCCGTTGTGGTTGTCACGCTGCAGGTCATTGAGGTTGCATTTTGGTTATGCAGCACCGTGAACGTGGAATCGTCTGTCCCGGTGCCGTAGTAGTTGTACGCGCCCACCTTCAAGAACTGCACCGTGCAGGCTGCGGGCACAACAACGGCGTTGAGAATGCCGCCGGAGTCGAGTGTCTGGTTGTTCGTGAGGAGCGAGGAGGTCTGGTTCGGGGCCGCGTAGTTGGTGGCGGCGTTGTTCGGACTCACGAAATTGGACGTGTAGAGAAAACCTTCCGGTCCAGCCGGGCCTGGCGGCCCAGTCGCGCCGTTCGTACCGTTCGTACCGGGATTGCCCATGAGCCCTTGCGGGCCCGCGGGGCCTTGAGCGCCAGCAGGGCCGGTGTTGCCAATTGGGCCTTGCGAGCCGGCCGGTCCGGCGGGACCAGTCGACCCAGTCGCTCCCGTTGCGCCCGCTGGTCCAGCAGGGCCCGCAGGCCCCGTTGCTCCAGCAGGACCAGCGGCGCCGGCTGGTCCGGTCGAGCCAGCGGGTCCGGCGGGGCCTTGCGCGCCAGCAGCTCCAGCGGGTCCGGCGGGGCCGGCGGGACCTGTCGGGCCTGCGAGCGCCCAGGTTATGCCCGTCTCACCCGCGACACAGAGAGAGAGTGAACTGACGATGCGGACAGCGCCGGTGGTAGTGTTGACGCACGCGGCGATCGCGGTCGACGCGGGCGCGGCCATGGCCGCTGAGCCAGCGATAAGCGAAAGGCCCAGTGCTGTTACACACTTGAGAGAGGACATCGAAACCTCCTGGGGACGGCTGTTGAGCGCTGAGATAGGGGAGTCGCTGCGTTAAGGCTCCCGCGCGAACGATGAAGAACAAGTCTCCGCCGCTGACGTCGTAGGAGCAGCTAGTGGAACAATGGGGACATGGAATGTGATGTGCATCACACGCCTTTGAATATGCAGAACATACTCCAAGCCTCTTAACGGCGCAAGTATTTTTTTGTAAATTCTTCCTCTTCAACTCCATTTCACCGGATTCTGGATATGGAAACCGGCGTCGAATGCCCGGGCGGCAAGCCCGATCAGATTGTCCCGGCAGTTGTGCTGAACACTCGGATGTTCGTAGCGCCCTCCGGCTGGCAGATATGATAGTTTGGCTTGGATGACGCCGCTGCCTGTCCGGTGAGCGGCGCATACAGACGGAGGAGACTGCAGTGCGCGGGACAAACTGGAGAAGCTGTAAAAGACCTATCGCAGGAACATTGGCAAGCTGTGCGCTGGTTCTCTCGTTCGCGGCAGCAGAGAGCTTCGCCGTCGGGCAATCCGCGCCGGCGCAATTCACGGCTCAGCCAGGCGCGGCAACCGCCGCCGCCATGCGCGACTGGTGGAAGAACGCCGTGATCTACGAGATCTACCCGCGCAGCTTTCAGGATTCGAACGGAGACGGCATTGGAGACCTGAACGGCATTACCGAACGGCTGGACTACCTGAAGGATCTGGGAGTGGACGCCATCTGGCTCACGCCCTGCTATCCCTCGCCGCAGGTGGACTTCGGTTACGACATCTCGGATTACAAGAGCATCGACCGGCAGTACGGCACTTTGGCCGACTTCGACCGGCTGGTGGCCGAGGCGCGGAAACGCGATATCCGCATCCTCATGGATATGGTGATGAACCACACCTCGGACCAGCATGAGTGGTTTCTCCAATCGCGGTCGTCGCGCGAGAATCCCTATCGCGACTGGTATATGTGGCACGATGGCAAGGGCCAGACAGCCGCAGACAAGGGCGCGCCGCCCAACAACTGGCAATCGTACTTCGGTCATTCGGCATGGCAGTGGGATGAGAAGACGCGGCAGTACTACTATCACAAGTTCTATATTCAGCAGCCGGACCTGAACTGGAACAACCCCAAGGTCCACGAGGCCTTCAAGGAGATCATCGGCTTCTGGCTGAAGCGCGGGGTGGGCGGCTTCCGGTTCGACGCAATCAATACGCTGTTCGAGGATCCCAGCCTGGCCGACGAGGGAGTGGTCAAGGATAAGGTTGGCAGCCCGGTGATCAACGCCTACGGCGACCCGCAACTGGACGACACAAAGACCTCCAACCTGCCCGGTCTCCACCCCGTTGTCGCGGAGATGCGCGCG
The DNA here is from genome assembly GCA_050014455.1 of Occallatibacter sp. GTDB lineage: Bacteria > Acidobacteriota > Terriglobia > Terriglobales > Acidobacteriaceae > Telmatobacter. The sequence goes on along the minus strand of JBEKDH010000057.1, from coordinate 10,513 downwards.
CATATGGATGCCTTCGGCTCCGATGAGTTTCCGGGGACGCGGGTGCTGATCGGCGAGACCTACATGCCCAACATCGCGGAACTGGCCAAGATGTACGGGTCAGCGGGCAAGCCTGAGTTTCAACTGCCCATGGATACGCAGGTGGGCATGATCGACAAGCTGGATGTGGAGGCCTTCCGCGCCCGGCTGAGCGAAGTGGAGACGCAGATCGGCGGCAACACCCCGCTGCTGCTCTTCGACAACCACGACAACCCGCGCCTGGGCAAGCGTTACGGCGACGGTGTCCATGACCTGGAGATTCAGCGGGTTCTGTCAACGGTCCTGTTCGCAAGCCGGGGCGCTGCGCTCTTTTATTACGGCGACGAAATCGGCATGAAGACCACTCCTCCCACGCGCAAGGAGGACGTGAAAGACCCCATCGGCATCACCGGCTGGCCCAAGGAAAAGGGCCGCGACGGGGAACGCACGCCGATGCAGTGGGACGCGAGCGCGAACGCGGGCTTCTCGAAGGCCGCGCCCTGGCTGCCCGTGCCGCCCAGCTTCGCTGATATCAACGTCCAGGTTGAGAAGAACGATCCCAACTCCCTTCTTGCCTGGTACCGGAGCCTTATTCGCCTCAAGAAGACCACCCCCGCTTTGGCCCATGGCGAGAACGTCATGCTCGACACAGGCAACACCAAGGTACTGAGCTGGCTACGCCAGACGCCGGGCGCGCCGGCTGTGGTGGTGTCAGTGAACTTTACCGCCGAGCCGCAGACGGTCAGCCTGAGCGTCCCCGGCGCGGGCGGCAAGACGAGGACGCTGCTAAAGTCGCCCGGAGCTGCCGATCCGGCCTGGCTGGGGCAGTTCCAACTCCTGCCCTTCGGCGTTTATGTGGGAGAGGTGGAGTAGCGGTTCGGCTATGGCTTGCTGGCGACCGCATCCGGCGGTTTCCGTTGAGCGGGAATCGCCAGAGCCGTTTCGGCAGCCGGGGCCCCAGGACGATTGCGGGAACAGAGACCGAGAGCGCAATTGGGGTTCGCACTGCCCATACGGGGCGGTGAATTCCAACTTCGGCGCATTCCTATTTTCAACCCTCCCTACGGGAGGGATCGCGGTCCTTTACGTGTTCAAGTGGCAAATGGAGCCGGCTTCTGCTTCAGAAGACCTTCATGCGATTGCCCCGGGACGAAGGCCCAAATCTGCAACATGGCGGAAACATATCTCCTGTATAATTCGGGGTTGCTCGCCGAGGCAGGCAACGGAGGATTCAAATGGGCACGTTTCTTGTGATTCTGCTGGCGATTGTCGCCATCTTCCTGCTCTCCCTGGTTCTGGGAAGCTTCTTTACGGTAAGCACCGCGCAGGTAGCTGTCATTACGCGCTTCGGCAAGTTTCTCCGGGTAGCCGAGCCCGGCTTGAACTGGAAGTACCCGTATATCGATTCCGTGGCCGGCATGGTGACCTTGCGCGTCAACCAGATTACGCTGACCATGGAGACCAAAACCAAAGACAACGTCTTCGTGACGATTCCGATCTCCGTGCAGAACCGCGTTCGTCCGGAAAAGGTCTATGACGCCTACTACAAGCTCTCCGATCCGGTAGCGCAGATCAAGAGCTATGTGGAGCAGGTGATTCTGGGCCATGTGCCGGGCATGACGCTGGACGAGGTCTTTGCCTCGCAATCGTCAATCGCCGCGGCTGTCAAGCAGGAGCTCGACGCCGACATGGCTACCTTCGGATACGAGATCGTCAATGTGCTGGTAACCGACATCGTTCCCGATGCCAAGGTGAAGTCGGCCATGAACGACATCAATGCCGCCCAGCGCGAGCAGGTGGCCGCCAACGCCAGGGGCGAGGCGGAGAAGATTCTGGTGGTCAAGAAAGCCGAGGCCGAGGCCGAAAGCAAGGCTCTGCAAGGTCAAGGCATCGCCAATCAGCGCAAAGCGATCATCGAGGGTTTGCAGGTTTCCATCGAGCAGTTCCAGAAGGTGGTGGATGGCGCTTCCTCGAAGGACGTCATGCAGTTGGTAATGGTGACGCAGTACTTCGACACGCTGAAGTCGATTGGCGAGAGTGACAAGACCAATACCCTGTTTCTCGCTCACTCGCCCGGCGCCGTGAAGGAAGTCTCGGAGCAGATACTTCAGTCAATGCTGATAGCGGAGCGGTCGAACTGATCCTGAACTGCGCTCCGATCACTCCTTCGTTCCCTCAAGCGGCGGGCCGCCGTGCTCATCCACGGCGGCCCGCCGCATCGCCCTCACCAATGCCTGGCGTTACCGCTTGACGATCTTGGCCAGCCGCGGATCGGTCAACAAGGCGGAGAAATCCGGGTCGTCGTACACCTTGTGCAGATCGGCATAATGGAGATCCTTGGCCCGCTGCAAATAGTCCAGGGCGCCGTCCGGGTTGCCGCGCTTCATATACGATTTCGCAATCATGTAAAAGACGCGGGCGCGCTGCTGTGGAGTGACGATCTGGGCAATGACTCCGTCCTGGGCGCTGCTCAGGATGTCGGCGTCCAGTTCCAGGGCGCGGGCGTATTCGGTCATGGCGCGGTCTGCCTCGCCCAGGCCGAACCAGGCCTCGGCCAGGTTCAGGTGCGTAGCTGCGGCGGACTCATCCATCGCCAGCGCGCGCTTTAAGTAGCCGACAGCAGGCCTGTATTTCTTCTGCATCAGATTTACTGCGCCCAGATTGTTCAACGCGGCAGTGAGGTCGGGGTTGTACTTGAGCGCCTTTCCAAAGTCCTTGCCCGCCGCTCCCTTGTCGCCCAGTTGCAACTCCGCAATACCAAGCTTGTTGTAAAGCGCGGCATCCTGGCGGGAGACCCGCAATGCCGCCGAATAGTAGGAGACGGCCGCCGTATAATCGGAGCGAATGCGCGCCAGGTCTCCCCTTGTTTCGTCCATCCTGGCCTTATCCACCACGCCCGGATTGTTAGCGTCCGGACCGGGTTCCGTCCTTCCGTACGGGGCCGCGCAGATCAGCAGGCTCATTGCCGCCAGCATCATCACCTGTCTTCTCATGGAATCACCTCTCCTGCGCAAGGGCTTATTGCAGGAGGCAGCGGTTGCGCTTGCCGGCTCCAGCACTTTGCTCATTGCAACGATCTCAGTAAAGATCGCCTGCGGGCGGTCCGCAACGCTATACCTGCTACCCGCCCGTTCCGCACCGGTTAAACTTCTGCTTGTAGCAACCTAACTCTTTCTCCTGCATCCACTTGCGGCCCTTGAGGTTCTGTCGCCAACTGCCTCGGCCCAGGCCCGTGCCCGGGGGTTAAACGCCGTTACATGCCAATTCCCTTCCCCGCCTCAACCGTTAAATGCTTCCCAATTCATGGCTAAGGGAGCTATAGCATTACAATCAGTCCGGAAATGGACGGCGATACAGAGGGTGGCGATGGAAGCACCAGAGTCGGCCAATCTCGAAGCCCAGCGCGCGGAATTGGAGGCAGTGCTCCATTCCGAGGACTTTACGCGCGCACCCACGCTCGCTCATCTACTGTCGTACCTGTGCGAAAAACGCTTTGCAGGCCATGCCCACCAGATCAAGGAGTACTCCGTCGGAGTGGAGGTCTTTCATCGCGGAGCCTCCTTCGATCAGAATTCCGACTCGATTGTGCGCGTCGAGGCCAACCGCCTGCGCAAGCGCCTGGCTGCGTACTACGCCGGTGCCGGCGCATCGCACCGGCTCAATATCACCATTCCTTTGGGACAATATGTTCCGGAATTTGGATTGGCTCCTCCGACCCAGGGCGAAACGCTGCCGCACCAGGGCAATCTCAGTGCACCATGCCAGGGGGAAATCGAGGACGCCGGGAGCCGGCATGGGAAGCCGCGTTTTCGCCTGTCAGGCCGCCGGGGCTGGCAGCTTGCCGCCGGGCTCGTGGTTGTGCTTCTCAGCTGCGCATTGCTCATCTTCCACCCGATCAAGCGAGCTCCGGCGGCAGCGGTATCGAATCAGCCGCCCGCTCTGCCTGCGGAATCTCAGCTTGGCCCGCCCATGGGCGAGGAGGTCCGCATCCTGGCCGGCTCCGGGCGCAGCTACGTCGATCATGCCGGCAAGCTGTGGAATGCCGATGCGTGGTTCAGCGGCGGCACGGTGGTGCAGAGCGACGTACTGCACATCTGGCGCACACAGAACCCCGGCTTTTACCGCACCAGCCGCCAGGGCCAGTTCAGCTACGCGATCCCTCTGAAAAAGGGGATCTACGAGCTGCGCCTCCACTTTGCCGAGACGGTTTACGACCCGGAGTCAACCGCGACGGGCGGAGAAGGAAGCCGCCTGATGACCGTGCGCGCCAGTGGCAGGACGCTGCTGGAGCGCTTCGACATCGTGGCCGATGCGGGAGCCAGCCGCACTGCGGACGTGAAGGTATTCACCGACATTCAACCGGCGGCCGATGGGCTGCTGCACCTGGAGTTTTCAGCCCAGAACGGCAAGCAGGCCATCCTCTCCGCCATTGAGATACTGCCCGGCTTTCGCGGGCGCATCCGTCCCGTGCGCGTACTCGCCCGCCAAACCCCTTATTACTCCAACGATAGCCACTGGTGGAGTCCGGACAACTACTTCGAGGGCGGCCAGTTGGCCTCCTATGCAACTCCGGTAAAAGGAACCGACGATCCGGAGCTTTACGAGTCAGAGCGCTGGGGAAACTTCTCCTATGCAATTCCCGTTTCGCCGGGAAGATACTCCATTTCGCTGCTCTTTGCGGCGCGACACGGCGAATGGGATGACTCTTCCTCTTCATCCGGCGAGAACCGGGCTCCGGTTGCCCACGTCTTCAATGTCTTCTGTAATGGGAATCTCCTCCTTAAGAACTTCGACCTGGCCACCGAAGCGCGCCAGAGCGACGTGGTCCTGCGCAGATTCGCTGGCCTGGAACCGAATGCCCAAGGCAAACTGCTCCTCAATTTTGTTCCCATGGAGGGCTATGCGAGCGTGACCGGGATCGAAGTCCTTCCCCAGTAATTTCTCCGCGCCCCCCTCGGATGACCCCGCTCTCCGAGACATACGCGAAGGTGCCCTGGGTCCAGGACCTTGCGTTTTGGGGGCGTCCAGATTGAGAATGCAGGTGCTAAAATCAATGAGTGCCGGGTCCTACGCGACGTAATCCCGCCAACCCCGCCAGGTCCGGAAGGAAGCAACGGTAACGGGCTAGTACGGGCGCAGTAGGTCACCCGGCGCTTTTTGTGCGCCGTGGACGCTTTGCGAAAGGCCCGCAGGCGCTTTTGTCGATCTCCCACCCAGTCTGTGGGCGTGTTTGAGAAGAGCCGCAAGGAGAGATGCATTGACTCTGACAGTTCGTCCCGTAGTTTGCCGGCGCGCCAAGATCGGCGCGCTTGGAACCTACGTTCCCCCCGATGTGATTACCAACCTGGACCTGGAAAAGCTGGTGGATACCAACGACCAGTGGATTAGGGAGCGCACCGGCATCCGCGAGCGCCACATGCTGGCCAAGGGGCTGGGCGTGAGCGATATGTGCGCGGAGGCGGCCAAGCGGTGCCTGGCGGCGCGCGGAATTGCGGCGGACGAGGTCGAAGTCATCCTTGTGGGCACGGTGACACCGGACATGATGTTCCCCGCGACGGCCTGCCTGGTGCAGGACAAGATCGGAGCCAAGGGGGCGTGGGGTTTCGACCTCTCGGCGGGCTGTTCGGGGTTTCTGTTTGCGCTGCAGACGGGCGTCAAGCTGGTGGAGAGCGGCGCACACAGCAAGGTTCTGGTGATTGGGGCGGACGCCAATACCCGCATGACCGACTACACCGACCGGGCGACGTGCGTTCTCTTTGGCGACGGAGCTGGTGCGGTTTTGATTGAGCCGGCCGAAGAAGGCGAGATCGGCTTCATTGACTATGTGCATGAGATCGACGGATCGGGCGCAGCGGCCCTGAATCTGAAGGGGGGCGGGAGCCTGAATCCGTCGAGCCACGAGACCGTGGACAAGAAGATGCACTATATCTACCAGGACGGGCCGGCGGTGTATAAATTTGCGGTGCGGAAGATGGCCGAGGCCGCCGCCAAGGTGCTGGAGCGCAACGGCGTGGCGGGTTCGGAGCTGGGCTGCTTTATTCCCCACCAGGCTAACAAGCGGATCATCACCGCGACAGCGGACCGGCTGGGGATGAACCCCGAGCGGGTGATCGTCAATATCGAAAAATATGGGAACACATCATCCGGGACGATTCCGCTGGCCATGGAGACGGCCATTGAAGAGGGCAAGCTGAAGAAGGGCGACCTGGTGCTGCTGGCCGCGGTGGGCGGCGGATTCACGGTAGGGGCGGCGTTGCTGCGCTGGGAGTGTTAAGCACTTGCTGCTTGTCCCATAACGAAAACAAGATTGAACTCCGGCCCGGCGGCGCGATGCTTAGTTCGTTATGATAGTCCCGCGATGGCAAAAACCCAGGAGTTCAACGGCAGATGGGCGCTGGTCACCGGGGCCAGTTCGGGAATTGGCGCGGCATTGGCGCGCGAACTGGCGGCGCGCGGCGCGAAACTCATCCTCACGGCGCGACGTAAGGAACGGCTGGAAGCGTTGGCGGCCGAGCTTGCCGCCAAGGGCGCCGAGGCACGCATTGTGGTTGCGGACCTGAACGATCCCGCCGGGCCCGAGCGGATCTTCGCCGCTACCGAAGGCGCCGGACTCGGCGTTGACATTCTGGTCAACAACGCCGGCCTCGGCCAGTACGGCTTCTTCGCAGAAAACGATGTGGACCAGGAGCTGAGCCAGGTCCGCGTCAACTGCGAGGCCGTGGTTCGGCTGACGCGGCTGTTTGTTCCGCGCATGGTGGAAAGCCGCCGGGGCTGGGTGCTGGTTCTGGCTTCGACGGCCAGCTTTCAGCCGGTGCCTTACATCACCACCTACGCGGCCACCAAGGCTTTCGATCGCTTCTTTGCTTTGGGGTTGGCCGCCGAGGTTGCCCGCTTCGGCGTCAAGGTTACGGCCCTCTGCCCAGGCCCCACGGAGAGCGAGTTCTTTGACGTGGCCCACGCAAGAGCGTTCAAAGGCCGCGGCATCCAGCCGGCTGCGGAGGTGGCCCGGCTGGCCGTTGCCGCACTGGACCGCGGCCAGCGGACCATCATCCCCTACTTCGGCGGCAAGTTCAATGCTCTCCTGGTCCGCCTCCTGCCTGTAGGCCTGATCACTCGTTTTGTTGAGAAGGCCGCGCGGCCCGAGACGCATTCCAAGCGTTAGACTGAATCAAGTCACGAGATGAAAGATTCAATCTACGTATCGAAGGAGAACTACCTCAAGGCCATTCTGGAGGCGGAAGCCGAGGGACGTCTGGTGATTCCGGCTATGCTGGCTCATTGGCTTGAGGTCTCGGCGCCCGCTGTGACCATGGCGCTCAAGCGCCTAAAGCGCGATGGCTACGTCGAGGTGCGCGATGGCATTGTGCGCCTGACCGGTGCGGGGCGCGAGACAGCCTACCGCACAGCGATTCGGCACCACCTGATCGAGCGCATGTTGAGCGAAGTCTTCGGCATGGAGTGGTACGAGATCCACGAGGAAGCCGAGCGCCTAGAGCACGCAGTCTCGCCGGCCTTTGAAATCAAACTCAAGGAGAAGCTGGGCGAGGGCGGCGCGTGCCCTCACGGCAACCAGGTGTTGCCCGAGACCCCCGCGCAGCGCAAGCAGCGCGGCGAAACTCCTCTCTCAGAGGCCGCGGAGGGCCGGCGCTACACGGTCGTCAGCCTCCACGAGCGCGACCATAAGCTGCTGCTCTTTCTTCATCGGGCCGGCATCGACCCCGGGCAGAACCTCCGCGTGCTTAGCCAGAATTACGATCAAACCGTTTCGATTGAGCTACCTACAGGAAGTACTATCCTCGGAAGGCCGGCTGCGGAAGCAGTCTGGCTGCGTTCGGAATCCTCATCGTAATTAAATTTAAGACAAATTGTTAACCCTACTTAACAACCTGTGGCATACTGGGGTTGAAAGAGCGATTCAGGCCCATACTCCGCGCCCATGTACGCAGAAACCACATCCCTTGCCGAGCTGATCGAGCCCTCCTTGCCGGAGGTCCACTCCAGCGTGCGCATATCGCGCTCGCCGGTTTACTGGCGCCGGCTGCTGGGTTTTCTGGGACCAGGGTTCCTCATCTCGGTGGGCTACATGGACCCCGGCAACTGGGCCACCGACATCGCCGGCGGCTCGCGCTTCGGCTATACGCTGCTCTTCGTCATCATGGCCTCGAACCTGATGGCCATTCTGCTGCAAAGCCTGTCGCTCAAGCTGGGCGTGGCCACCGAGCGCGACCTGGCCCAGCTGTGCCGTGAGAGCTACAGGCCGTGGGTGAGCTTTTCGCTCTGGGTGGGCGCGGAGATCGCCATCGCTGCCTGCGACCTGGCCGAGGTCATCGGGTCGGCCATCGCCCTGAACCTGCTTTTCCACATTCCGCTTTTTTACGGCGTGCTCATCACCGGCCTGGACGTGCTGCTGATCCTGCTCATGCAGCGCTGGGGCTTCCGCTATGTTGAGGCGCTGGTCATTACGCTGATCGGCACCATCATCGCCTTGTTCGGTGTGCAAGTGTTCCTCTCCCGGCCGGAGTACTGGCCGGTCTTCAAGAATCTGATCGTCCCTTCGGCCTCCATCTTCACCAACCCGGACATGCTCTACATCGCCATCGGCATGCTGGGCGCAACGGTCATGCCCCACAACCTCTACCTGCATTCCTCGATCGTGCAAAGCCGCCGCTACAAGCGCACGCCCGAGGGCAAGCGCGAGGCCATCTTCATGGCCAACGTGGACTCCGCGCTGGCCCTCATGATCGCTCTGTTTGTGAATGCGGCCATTTTGGTCGTAGCTGCGGCGGTCTTCAATCGCAGCGGCCACTTTGAGGTTGCGGCCATCCAGGACGCCTACAAGCTGCTCAGCCCGCTGGTGGGCGCGGCCGGCGCCAGCACCATCTTTGCCATTGCCCTGCTGGCCTCCGGACAGAATTCCTCCATCACCGGCACGCTGGCCGGCCAGGTGGTCATGGAGGGCTTCATCCACATCAGGGTTGCTCCCTGGCTGCGCCGCCTCATCACCCGCTCGCTGGCCATTATTCCCACCATCATCGTAGTGGCCATCACCGGCGAGCGCGGCACTGAGAAGCTGCTCCTGCTCAGCCAGGTGATTCTCTCGCTGCAACTGAGCTTCGCCGTCGTTCCGCTGGTGATCTTCACCGGCAGCCGCAAGAAGATGGGCGAGTTCGTGAACAGCCGCTGGCTGCAAGGACTCTCCTGGTTCACTGCCGCTCTCATCGCGGGATTGAATGGATGGTTCCTGGTGCTGATGTTCCAGTGAAGGAAGGGACTAAGGGACTAGGGACTAAGGGACTGAGGGACTGGGAATCGAGGGGAAGGCCAGAATCCTGGAGCGGGAGACGGGGATCGAACCCGCAACCAACGGCTTGGGAAGCCGCTACTCTACCATTGAGCTACTCCCGCTTCAGACCGGATTATAGCGCGCGGAATCGGCGCTATCAAATTCCGAGGGACGGTAAAGAAGAGGTCATTTTCCCGCAGAGGTCTACGGCGACACCTGGACGGGAGCGACTTCCGTCCCGCTTTGTCGAAACTGAAATTCCAGAATCCACTGGCTTGAAACGGCCTGACCACCGACTTGCGCAGGCTTGAACCTCCACTGCCTCGCTGCTTGCAGGGCCAGGTTGGAGAAATACCTGCTTGATCCCGGCGAGTCAAGCGCCGCGTTCGAAACATTGCCGCTTGTATCCACAGCAACGCGTATCCCAACCTTGGCTGTGCCTCGTATGGTCGCACTTGCCTTACGCGGCACGTCTGGCAGCACTCGTTGAGCAACTTCACCTTTCACCGTTGCGCCTTTGTTGGCTTGAGTCTCCGGAACTAGCAATTGAGCCGGAGGCGCAGAGGGCGACAGAGCTTGAGATTCCGCCGGAGATTCGACAGAAGGTGTGACCGGAGATTGTGGGGGAGGTTCGGCGGATAATTGCGCCGGAGGAGCGGCTGGCGGCTGCGCAGGCGGCACTGTGGGCGATTGAGCCGGTGGCGCGGAGACGGCAGACGTAGGCTGTTGTTCGGTTGGCTGCGATGGCTGAGTCTGGCGAGATCGCAGCAGCAGAACCGCGATTACCGCGATCAGGACGAACGCCGCGGTAACGATCGCCGGCACACGAAGTCTGGCAGAGGCCGTCTTCTGGGGTTTGCCGGCCGGGACCGCGAGCGATGGGGAAGGCGCGAGACGGGCTTTGACATCGCTGAGGGTGCATCGGCGCGCAGGATCGTGCTGCAGACACTCCTGAGCAATGGCGGCGAAGGGTTGCGGTATCGACTCCGGTACAACTGGCTTCCCATCGGCCATTCCATCCCAAACCGGCGGGTGTTGGGTCAGGGCTTCCACCAGGGTGACGCCAAGCGACCAGACGTCGGCGGCCTGTGAGATCGTCCCGGCGGCTACTTCCGGCGCGTCGTAGACGCTTGGAGCGGGAAACTGCCTGCCAGGCTCGCCCGCTACCTGAAGGCTGTCAGAAGAGAGCTTCAACTGGTCGACGACGGCCAT